>CAZXCO010000421.1:0-4363 GCA_964639095.1 uncultured Solibacteraceae bacterium | reverse complement strand
CGTGCAGATCACGATGGCGGAGGACTTCGGGGTTCAGGGCCGCGGGGCATTTTACGATCAGACCGGCACGATCCGCGACGTCGTGCAGAACCATCTGTTTCAGGTGCTCGCGAACCTGACGATGGAGCCGCCGGTGCGAATGGAGAGCGAGCCCATCCGCGACGAGAAGGTGAAAGTGCTGCAGGCGATCGAGCCGCTGCGTCCGGACGACGTGGTGCGCGGCCAATTTCGCGGCTATCGATCGGAGAAGGGCGTCGCTCCTGAGTCGAAAGCGGAGACTTTTGTGGCGCTCCGGCTCGGGATCAACTCCTGGCGCTGGAAAGGCGTCCCCTTTTATATCCGGGCCGGCAAGTGTATGCCGGTCACGTGTACCGAGCTGATGATCCGTCTGCGGCGGCCTCCGGGCGTCTTCCATGGTTCTGACTGCACAGAGCCGAATCATTTCCGCTTCCGGATCAGCCCGGACGTCACCATTGCGCACGGAATGATGGTGAAATCGGCCGACGCTGCGATGTCCGGCGAACCGGTGGAGCTGGTTGCGCTGGATCATGGGTACGCGAACGAAATGGACGCCTATGAGCGCGTGCTCGGCGATGCCATGGCGGGTGACACGACTTTGTTCGCCCGTGAGGACTATGTCGAAGAAGCCTGGCGTATTGTCGATCCCGTGGTGAAAGCGGACACGCCGCTGCATGAGTACGAGCCCGGCGCTTGGGGTCCGGCGGAAGTAAACCGGAGAATCGTGCCGGCGGACGGGTGGAATGACCCGGTGGTGAAAAAGGCGCCCGCGGCTCCGGAGGTGCGGGCAGCGTGACGACCGAGTTGAACGTGGAAGTTCTGGATACGGCCGCCGCGGTAGCGACGAGGGCGGCAGACGTGATTGCCGCACTGGCGAAAGAAGCCATCGAAGCTCGCGGCAGGTTTCTGTTTGCAGTGAGCGGCGGCCACACGCCCTGGCTGATGCTGCGTGCGCTGGCCACGGCGGAGATTCCATGGCCCGCGGTGCGCGTGTTTCAGGTCGACGAGCGCGTGGCGCCTGCGGGACACGCCGACCGGAATCTGACGCATCTCCGGGAGAGCCTGCTCAAGAATGCGCCGCTGCGTCCGGAGCAAATCTTTGCAATGCCGGTCGAGGCCCGGGATTTGAATGCGGCTGCGCAAGAGTACGCGGAGACGCTGCGCCACGAGGCGGGATCGCCGGCGGTACTCGATCTGGTTCATCTGGGCCTCGGCCCTGACGGGCACACTGCCTCACTCGTGCCGGGCGATCCTGTCCTGAGTGTTCTGGACGCGGATGTCGCTGTCGCAGGCCCCTATCAGGGCAGACGCCGATTGACGCTGACGTATCCGGCGATCAACCGTGCTCGTCAGGTCCTGTGGGTCGTAACCGGACCGGAGAAAGTGCAGATGCTGCATCGGCTGCTGCACTGCGATCACGATATTCCGGCAGGGCGTGTCCGCTGTGCGAAGGCACTGGTCCTTGCGGATGCTGCCGCAGCACGGGGAGTCTGAAATGCGCGTCGGCATAGCCACCGATCACGGCGGGTTTGAGCTGAAGGAAGATCTGAAGTCGTATCTGCGGGCGATGGGGCACGTGATTGTCGATATCGGTGCGAGAGAGCTCAATCCGGGCGACGATTATCCAGACTTCGTGATCCCGCTGGCGAAGGCTGTTGCCAGTGGGATGGTGGACCGCGGTGTGGCTGTGTGCGGCAGCGGTGTCGGGGCCTCAATCTGCGCGAACAAGGTGCCCGGTGTGCGTGCGAGCCTCGTGCAGGACCACTACTCGGCTCGTCAGGGCGTCGAGCATGACGACATGAACATCCTGTGCATGGGCGGGCGTGTGATCGGTCCGCTGGTCGCGCGGGATCTTGTGGATGCTTTTCTCGGCGCCAGCTTCACCGGCGAGGAGCGGCACATGCGCCGTCTCGGGAAAGTAGCCGCGCTCGAGGCGACAAACAGCAGGAGCTGAAAATGACCGCCACTGATCCTGAACTCGACCAACTCTGCGTAAACACCATTCGCACGCTGTCCATCGACGCTGTACAGCAGGCGAAGTCCGGACACCCGGGCACGCCGATGGCGCTTGCGCCGCTGGTATATACAATCTGGAATCACGCGATGCGATTCGATCCGAAGGATCCGATCTGGCCCGATCGCGACCGGTTCGTGCTCTCCAACGGCCACGCTTCGATGCTGCTGTGGTCCGTGCTTCACCTCACCAGGACCCACGCGGTGAACGTGGCGTATGAGAACCTCGGCGAACCCGCAGTGACGCTCGACGACATCCGCCGCTTCCGCCAGCTCGACAGCAAGGCGCCGGGGCATCCCGAGTATCACTGGGTATCCGGCGTCGAGACGACAACGGGTCCGCTCGGGCAGGGCGTCGCTACCAGCGTGGGCATGGCGATCGCCGGGAAATGGCTGGCCAACCGGTATAACCGTGCGGGCTTCGAAATCTTCGGCTATCGCATTTACGCGGTGTGTGGCGACGGGTGTCTCATGGAGGGCGTTTCCTCGGAGGCGGCGTCGCTGGCGGGACATCTCGATCTCGACAACCTCTGCTGGATCTATGACAACAACCACATTACGATCGAGGGGAACACAGGCATCGCCTTCACCGAGGATGTCGCGGCGCGCTTCCTCGCGTATGGATGGAATGTGATGCGGGTTCACGATGCGAACGACATGGAGTCCATCGAGGGGGCGCTGGAGGCTTTCCGGGCGACGAAAGGCAAGCCGACACTGATCGTGCTCGACAGCCACATCGGTTACGGCTCTCCGAACAAACGGGACACGGCCGCGGCGCACGGCGAACCACTGGGTGAGGACGAGGTCCGGCTGTGCAAGCGGGCCTGGGGCTGGCCGGAAGAAGAGAAATTCTTCGTGCCGGACGGCGTCTATGAGTGCTTCGCCGACGGCATCGGCACGCGCGGCGCGAAGGTGCGCTCAGCGTGGTACGAGTTGTTGAGTGTATATCGGAAGCAGTATTCGGAACTGGCGGCTGAGATCGATCTCATGCAGCGCCGCGAGTTGCCGGCGAACTGGGACCGCAACCTGCCGGTGTTTCCGGCGGACGCCAAAGGCATCGCGGGACGCGATGCTTCGGGAAGAGTGCTGAACGTGCTGGCGCAGAACATTCCGTGGTTCCTGGGCGGGTCCGGAGATCTGGGGCCATCGAACAAGACCACGCTGACGTTCCCTGGCGCTGGAGACTTCCAGGCGGGCAATTACGGCGGCAAGAATCTGCACTTCGGAATCCGCGAGCACGCCTGCGATCCGGCTCGCGGCGCTGATGGAACTGCCGTCGATCTTTGTGTTCACGCATGACGCGATGGGCGATGGGGAAGACGGGCCGACGCACCAGCCCGTGGAACATCTGGCCTCGCTGCGCGCGATTCCGGGGTTGGTCACCATCCGCCCGGCTGATGCCAATGAGGTCGTCGAGGCGTACAAGGTGATTATGATGCTGCGGCATCAGCCGGCAGTGCTCGTGCTCTCGCGCCAGCCGCTGCCGACACTGGATCGCGGCAAATATGCATCCGCGGCCGGTGTCGCGAAAGGCGCTTACATTCTGGCGGATACACCCGGCAGCGATCCCGAAATCGTCCTGATCGCTTCCGGCAGCGAGGTCAGCGTAGCAGTCGACGCGCACGAAAAGCTGCTCGCCGAGGGCATTCGCTCGCGTGTGGTGTCGATGTCATCCTGGGACCTCTTCGAGCAGCAGGCGCAGGAGTATCGCGACGCCGTGCTGCCGCCGAAAGTGATGGCGCGGATTTCGATCGAGCAGGCGTCCACGTTCGGTTGGGAGCGATATGTCGGCCCCGCGGGCCGGATGATCGGGATGCGTACGTTCGGCGCGTCGGCTCCTCTGAAAGAGTTGCAAAGGAAATTCGGCTTCGAACCTGCGCGAGTGGTCGAGATTGCGAAGGAACTGCTGTCCAACAAATAGTGCGCCAATCGGCTCGTCCCGGATGAGGGAGACGACCATGAACAGGATAAAAATCACCGCGGCCGTAGTCGCCGCTTCCCGCTTGCCGTTGCTCGAGCCGTAGAGCGAAATGCCTGGCATCGGCGACGTCCAACTGGTCTTCGTCTTCCTGCTGCTGTTCGTCGTTCTCTTCGGCGCTGTCGCGCTGAAACTCAAAACGCCGTACCCGATCGTCATGACGTTCGGCGGGCTGTTGCTCGGGCTGCTCCCGGGCATCCCGCGCGTGGCGCTGAATCCTGACCTGATCTTCCTTGTGGTCCTCCCGCCGTTGCTCTACAGCGCTGCGTGGAATACGTCCTGGCGGGATTTCCGCTATCAGTTCGTCAGCATCTTTCTGCTCGCCTTCGGGCTGGTTGCATTCACGGTCGCGGG
>CAZXCO010000420.1:0-2747 GCA_964639095.1 uncultured Solibacteraceae bacterium | reverse complement strand
GAAACACGGGTGAAGATCGAGAATCTGGGCGCGGTGAATCCGTCCGCCGCCGAGGAATTCGAAGAAGCCCGCCAGCGGGCCGATTTCCTGACGGCGCAGCGGCAGGATCTTCTCGATTCCATCCGCGACACGGAGAAGGCCATCCACGAGATCGACGAGTTTTCGCAGAATCGTTTCAGCGAAGCTTTCAAAGCGATCAACGAGAATTTCAAGCAGTGCTTCCAGACGCTGTTAGGAGGGGGCACGGGCGAAATGCGCCTGACCGACGAGGCGAACGTCAATGAGAGCGGCATCGACATGATCGCCCAGCCGCCCGGCAAGAAGCTGCAGAACGTTCTGCTGCTTTCAGGCGGAGAAAAGGCGCTCACGGCGCTGAGCCTGCTCATGGCGATTTTCAAATATCAGCCGAGCCCGTTCTGCGTGCTCGATGAGGTGGATGCGCCGCTTGACGAGGCAAACATCGGCCGCCTCACCCGTCTGCTGACCGAGATGGCAGTGGACACGCAGTTCATCGTGATCACCCACTCGAAGAAAACGATGGAAGCGGCTCAGGCGATGTACGGGGTGACGATGCAGGAGGCCGGGGTGTCGAAGCTGGTTTCGGTGAAGTTCCATCATTCGGGGCAAACCGCGGGCGCGGCCGCGTAAACAGGCGGCCGGCGTTCTGCGCCGTGGGGAATCCTCGCCTCGCGGCGACTGAAAATGCCGCATGAACTTCGCGCCGCGCCCGGCCACATGCATCGGGATTCTCCTGAGATTGCGGCATGTAAACGTGTTACGATATCCATTACGCCCCGCGTAAGCTCTCACCTTGCATTTTGAATCACTTACATGAACCTTCGCTCTCTCTTCAGCCTGTTTTCCTCAGACCTTGCCATCGATCTCGGAACAGCGAACACGCTCGTTTACGCGAAGGGAAAGGGCATCGTCGTCAATGAGCCCTCCATCGTCGCTCTCAACAAGACGACGGGCGAAGTGGAAGCCGTCGGCAAAGAAGCAAAGGAAATGCTGGGCCGCACTCCCGGCAACATCGTCGCCATCAAGCCCATGAAGGACGGCGTCATCGCCGACTTCAAGGTCACGGAGAAGATGCTGAACTACTTCATCCAGAAGGCGCACAACCGGAAGATGCTGGTGCACCCGCGCATCGTCATCGGCGTGCCGAGCGAGATCACGCAGGTGGAAAAGCGCGCCGTTATGGACTCCGCTTATCGAGCGAAGGCGAGTGAAGTTCACCTCGTGGAGCAGGCCATGGTGGCGGCCATCGGGGCCGGCCTGCCCATCACAGAGCCCTCGGGCAACATGGTCGTGGACATCGGCGGTGGCACCACCGACATCGCCGTCATTTCTCTCTCGGGAATCGTCTACTCCCGTTCGGTGCGGGTGGCCGGCAATGCGCTTGACGACGCCGTGATGCTGTACCTCAAGCGCAAATACAACCTGCTGATCGGAGAGCGCACGGCCGAAACCATCAAGATGGAGATTGGCTCCGCATTTCCTCTCGACAAGCCGCTGACCATGGAAATCAAGGGACGCAATCTGATCGAAGGCGTGCCCAAGACGATCGCCGTGGGGGACGAAGAAATTCGCGAGGCGCTGTCGGAATGCATCGCTACCATCATCAACGGAATCCGCGTGGCGCTCGAACGCACGCCGCCCGAACTGAGCGCCGATATCAGCGACCGCGGAATCGTCCTGACCGGCGGCGGTGCGCTCATCAAGAATCTCGATGTCCGCATCCGCGAGGAAACCGGCCTGCCTGTTTCGATCGCTGACGATCCTCTGGCATCCGTCGTGCTCGGCACAGGGAAAATGCTCAGCGATTTCAAACTTTTGCGTAAAATCTCGATCGATTAACCCTCCACGCCTCATTTGGGCGAAGATGGTTTTTGAAGCGGGCGAATCAGGCCCGGGTGCGAGAGAAGTAAATAAAAAAGAAATGGTGAAGCGCCGGAAGGCGGCGCGGCGTCATGGAATCCGTTTTCTACCGTTACCGCAACATCATCGTGCTGCTGGTCGTGATCTTCGCCCAGTTGGTCCTGCTTGCCTGGCAGGTCCGGAGCGATAGCGATGTTCCCATGGTGCGGGTATGGGCAGTAACGGCAGTTACGCCGGTCGCCAGCGCGATCGAGGAATTCCGGAGTGGCACGACGGGGTTCCTGAGCAGCTATCTCGAACTGCGCAACGCCCGCGAGCAAAGCCGAAAACTGCGCGCGGAGAGCGACAGGCTCCGCCTGGAAAACCAGTTGCTGAAGAACGAACTCGCCTCCGCCCAGCGTGCCGAAGCGCTGGCCGGATTTCAGGCGCATAACCCTTCGCGGATGATCGGCGCGCGCGTCATCGGCGCAACGCCGGGCGTCGGAACCCGCTCCGTGTTGATCGATCGCGGGAAACAGTCCGGCGTTCGCCGCGGCATGGCCGTGGTGACTCCGGACGGCATCGTTGGCAATGTCATCGCCGTCTTCCCCTTCGCCAGCCAGGTTCGGACCGTTACAGAGCCCGGCTTCGCCGCGGGCGTCGAGTCGCAGAAGAACCACGTTCACGGCGTACTCAAGGGATTGGGAACAAGCAGCGCCCGGGTGGATTTCGTGCCCACCGGCCAGAAGGTGGAAGTAGGAGAGCTTTTTTATACCTCGGGAGAGGATCGTGTCTTTCCCAAGGGACTGCTTGCGGGAAAAGTGACCAGCGTTCGGGAGGGGACGAGCTTTCAGGACATTACGGTTGAGCCTTCAGGCACGCAGGTGTCT
>CAZXCO010000419.1:0-4367 GCA_964639095.1 uncultured Solibacteraceae bacterium | reverse complement strand
CGCGGCGAGCGGAAAGGCGAGGCTTCCGGCCGAAACGGACAGATCGATGGCATACGGCCTCACTTTGATCTCGAGTGATGCGGTGCCCGTGCGGCCCTGGGCATCGGTTGCGGTGACCGTGAACGTGGACGTTCCGACTCTGGTGGGGGTGCCCGAGATCGCCCCCTGCGGCGACAGAGTCAGGCCCGGCGGCAGAGAGTTGGCGGGAACCGAGAAGGTGTACGGGCCAACGCCTCCGGCCGCCGAAAGCACCTGCACCGGATAATCGACCGTCACCATTCCTGCGCTGAGCGGCGACGGCGTCGTGATGGACACGCCCGCCGGATTGACACTCATGGAAAACGAACCGACCCGGGAGGTTCCGGTCTGGTCCGTAGCGCGGGCGGCGAAATTGAAGGTTCCGACCTTCATGGGTGTGCCGGATACAACGCCCGACGAGCGCAGCCCCATGCCGTCGGGAAGAGTGCCGCCGGTCAGCGTCCATGTGTAGGGCGGCGCGCCGCCTGCCGCGGACAGAGTCTGCGAGTTCGAGCTCTGGACCGTCGTATCCGAAAGCGCCCCTCCCGGCACCTCCAATGGCGGCGGGACGACGATTTCAAAAGGCAGCGGCGCCGCGAACGTATGGCCGTTGGCGTCACTCACCGTTACGGTGATCGTGTATTTTCCCGTCGCGGCAGGAGTTCCATTCAGCCAGCCCGAACTGGAGAAAGAGAAACCGGGCGGAAGCCCGGAAGCCGAGAAGGTGTAGGGCGGCGTCCCTCCCGCAGCGGCGAAGAAACAGGAATAGGGCGAAGAGGTCACCGGCGTGGGCAAATTGCCCGGAACGATGCCGAACACGGAAAGCCTGATAGCCGACGTGGCGGTCGCACCGGCCGCGTCCTTTGCCGTGATGGCCACGTTATAGTCCCCCGGCGCGGTGGGCGTCCCGGAGATGCCGCCGCCGCTGGCCGTCATGCCCGGAGGCAGGCCGCCGACCGTATATGTGTAGGGACCGGAACCGCCGTTCGCCGTAAGGGACCCCGAGATCGCGTTACCGAGCAAAACAGTACCCAGGTCGAGCGACGTCAATGTCAGGCCAGTCGCGGGGGGCGCCGGATCCACCCGAATGCAGAGGGACTGGACAACCGAATATTCCGTATCCGGATTGGTGTCGGCCAGTTCGACCGGGATGAGATAGAGTCCGGGAGTCGTTGGGGTCCCGGAGAACACGCCGCTCTGCCGGTTCAGACATATTCCGGGAGGTAGCCCAAGCTCGGGATCGCAGACGAGATTCGGGTCCTCCGTGGCATCGATATACACAGCCCAGTTATAGTAGGCGGGATTGCCGCCCTGACGGCCGATCGTGTACTGATAAGGGCTGCCCACTGTAGCGTCAGGGATTATGCGTGGACTGGTGATCTCGAGACTGTCAAAAATGTGCACGGTGAAGGTCGCCTGATCGGTGCACGCGCACTCGCCCGACACGCTTACAGTGAAGGTGTAAGCTCCCGCGGTCGTTGGTTGTTCCGGCGTATTGCCCAGAACCCCGCCCAGAATCCCGTCGCTCGAAAGCGTCAGCCCCGGCGGCAGGGTGCCCGAAACGAGCGTCCAAGTGTAAGGCTGGCTGCCACCGGTCGCGCTGAAAACAAAGCCCCCGCCGGAATTCACCGGATACTGGAGATTCACTTCGCCGTTGATGGGTGGATTTCCCAGATCGATTTTCAGCGGCGACTGGGCGAACAAACCCGTCGCTGCGGCGCAAGCCGCCGAGAAAAGCCAGAGAGCCTGTAAAAAGCGACCGCTCATCGAGATGGAATCCTCCAGACCATTCAGAATGCTGCCGAAACGTACGGGACTACGTGACCGGGGCCGATGCGGTTGTGTCAGGCATCCGGACCGGCGTAAGCGTTGCTCGTTTGTTTTGTAATATTTATCACGTAGGAGCTTGGGGCATTATATGTGAAGAAGCCGGGAGCCAGTCAAGGCCGCCGGGACTACGGGTTCCGCCCGGCAACGCTCCGCGACGATTTCCTGAAACGCGGGGTGCTCTAATCGTGGATGTGCGTGCCGACCGCGAGCGTCCAGTTCTTGTCTTCGATGGTGATTGCTCGTTCTGCCGGATGTGGGTGGGCTACTGGCAGGCGCTGACCGGCGATCGGGTTGAATATACCCCGTACCAGACCGGCGCAAAACGGTTTCCCGAGACCCCGCTCGAAGACTTTCGCCAGGCCGTCCAGCTTTTCGACCGGGGCCGGCGTTACAGCGGCGCGGAGGCCGTTTTTCAACTGCTCGCGACGCGCCCGGGGTGGGGCTGGGCTCTGTGGTGCTACCAGCGTGTCCCCGGCGTGGCGTTCCTCGCCCGGCTGCTTTATGGCCTCGTAGCCGCCCATCGCAATGCGGGTGACCGCCTCACGCGCGCCCTCTGGGGGCCAAATCCCCGGCCGGCAACATACAACACCGCCGCTTCGATCTTCGCCCGGGCGATCGCGCTGATTTATCTCATCGCCTTCGCTTCGTTCGGGAAACAGGTCCGGGGACTCATCGGCGAGCAGGGCGTTCAGCCGGTCACCGAGTTCTTTGCGGAAATGGTCCGCGAATTCGGCTCCTCGGCCTTCTGGAAGGCGCCCACGCTCTTCTGGTGGATTAACAGCGATTTCGGCCTGGAATCGATCGTCTGGGGCGGGGCCGTCGTGGCCGGCGTCGCCGCCATCGGGCGTCCACACACGACGGGCCAGAAAGCGGCCTTCGTTCTGCTGTTTCTCTATTACCTATCGGTCGTCAACGGCGGCCAGATTTTCATGGGATACCAGTGGGATTTCCTGCTGCTGGAGGCGGGATTTCTGGCCATATTTCTCAAGCCGGTCTTCAGCCGCGTGTGGCTCTTCCGATGGCTGCTCTTCCGCCTGATGTTCGAATCGGGCTCGGTGAAGTTGCTCAGCCACGACCCGTCCTGGAGAAACCTTACAGCGCTGGCCGTGCATTACGAAACGCAGCCGTTGCCGACGCCGATCGCGTGGTACATGATGCAGGCGCCGTTGTGGTTTCAGAAGGCCTCGACGGTATTCGTGTTTGTGATCGAACTGGGCCTTCCGTTTCTGATGTTCGGGCCGCGGCGTCTCAAGCAGGTCGCGGCGTGGGGAACCATTACGCTGCAGGTCCTCATCCTGCTCACCGGTAATTACACATTTTTCAATCTGCTCGCCATCGCCCTCTGCGTGTTTCTGCTGGACGATGAATTCTTTCGCCGGAAGGCGAAGCCGGCCGCCGCCCCTGCCACGGCGCCGGCCCGGGCTCCGCGAGTCACGATCCGCGCGAACCGCCGGGTATCCGTTGCACTCGTTGCCTTCGTGATGGTCGTCTCACTGACGGGGATGGCCGGCACATTCGAACTCCGCGCGCCGCGGATTCTCGCCGCGGCGGTAGCCCCCGTGGCCCCGTTCGGTGTCGTGAACCAGTATGGCCTCTTCGCGAACATGACGACCAGCCGCCCGGAGATCTCCATCGAAGGCTCGGACGACGGCGCAAACTGGCAGCCTTACATATTCAAATACAAACCCGGCCCGCTGAACCGCGCCCCGAAGTGGGTCGAGCCGATGCAGCCGCGCCTCGACTGGCAGATGTGGTTCGCCGCGCTGGGGAGCTATCGGGAAAACCCGTGGCTGCTGCGCCTGATGACGCGCCTGCTGCAGGGCTCCATTCCGGTAACGCAATTGCTGGAGCAGAATCCTTTCGGGGGCAAGCCGCCCCGCTACGTCCGCGCCATGGAATACGAGTATCACTTCACAAATTTCGAAGAACGCCGCCGCACGGGAAACTGGTGGAAGCGCGAGTTGAAGGGCGCGTATTTTCCGCCCATCGGCCTGCGGAAGGAGAAATGATCCGGCTATGGCAATTCATCCACTGGCAGGAACACCGGCCCCGGAAATCATCCTCATCGATGCGGGCCGGCTCGAGCAGGAATATTTTGCGCGACGCCCCGACACCGGCGACCCCGCGCAACTGGTGAGCTTCGGAACCAGCGGGCATCGCGGGACGGCGTCGAACGGAACCTTCAACGAAGCGCACATTCTCGCCATCACGCAGGCCATCTGCGAATACCGCCGCGGCCGCGGCATTTCAGGACCGCTGTTTCTCGGCAAGGACACACACGCCCTCTCTGAGGTTGCGCAGCGGACGGCGCTTGAAGTCCTCGCCGCCAACAATGTCGAAACCGTAATTCAGGAACGCAACTGCTTTACGCCGACGCCGGTGATTTCACACGCGATCCTGACATACAACCGGGGACGCAGCGACGGACTGGCGGATGGCATCGTCATCACGCCGTCACACAATCCGCCCGCGGACGGCGGATTCAAATACAATCCGCCCGACGGCGGCCCCGCCGATAC
>CAZXCO010000418.1:0-2965 GCA_964639095.1 uncultured Solibacteraceae bacterium | reverse complement strand
GAGGCATGTGAGTTGGTGCAGCTCACCGACACCAGATGGTCCATCTTGAAGGTGCCGCCGGATGCGCCGCTGTTGTTGTTCGAATACGTGAATGAAAACGGCATCCCCACGGGATTGCAGGCGACCGAGAAGTTGTAGCTGAACGTATCGCCGGTCTCGGAAGTGAACGTGCGGTTGTCGCTGAGGATCGCGTTCCCCGGATTGCCGGGGTCGGCAAGATGCGCCGCCTGGATTTTGCCGAAGATGTTCAGGTTTCCGCCGCTGTCGGGCGGCGATACCCAGCACTGTCCCGGCACAAGCTGCGGCTGCGGGAAACAATAGGTCGCGAACGTGCGGTGATGGAACAGATTCATGCGCAGCGTGGTCTGCCCGTTCTGGCCCTTTTCGAAGAACATATAGTTCGGATCCTCGGCCGCCTGCGGCGCGCGCATCCCTACCAGGAAGAACGGATCGAGAGTGACGCGGCCGTTGTTATCCGGGACCAGTTGTTCAATGATCGACTGGTCGATATACATCGGATAGATGAACTCGCCCACCACCTGGCCGCTGGCGAGATCGATCGCGCCCGAAGCGCGGTTGAAGACTTCATCCGCAAAATAAACCTTATGCTGCGGATAGAGGTAGTTGGGGAAATGGAGCGTCTGATTCGTCCCGAGCAGAAAGCCGCGGAATCCAGGACCGAGCAGCGGACTGTTGGGCGGCTCCGCGAACAGCCCTTCCGGCGGCATCACGGAAAGCTGGAATGGAACGGTGTTGCCGGTTCGCGGTCCGAACTGGATCAGCACGCGCCCCTGCAGTTCGGAGCGGCCTGGCCCGAGGCCGCCGAGTTCGGGAATCCGCAGATCGAAATCGTCGCCGAACGAGGTGTAGCGGGCGTGGACCGTGAAGATCTCGACTTTGTTGGTGGGAATATCCGGGCAATTCGGGGCGCAGGGCGTGTAACCGAGCGAATCGCGCGTATCGAGCTGGAGATGGGGATGCAGGCTGGTGCCGCGCGCCAGAACGCTGAGACAGTTCATCGCGGCGTCGCAGTACGGCAGCGGGAAGTGGACGGGATCGCCGCCGAAATTATCGCCCAGCGGCAGGAAAGTGCTGCCGCGGAAGTAGAAATCGAGCAGGCCGTCCGGACGCTGCGCGAAGCTGGCCCATGCGACCCCGCGTGCGCCAGGAAACTCGACCACTGGGGGAGCGAGTTTCGGATTGGCTTTGGCGATCGCGCGCAGCCCGGAATTCGAAAAGGAAACATACCAGCGCAGCGTGTTGGGATTGGCGTACCCGGTCGTCAGATCCAGATCGCCTGAAGAAAGAATAAGGGCATCAGATGCCTGACTGTTTGTGACCGGGAAGTTGTACCCGAGCGGCGCGGTGACGGGCCCGTCGTCGCCCGTCATCACGTGCTGGGTCACGATGAAGTGAGCCGTCGTGGGGCTGGTGGGAAAGAACTGGATTGTCAGATTTCCGCGAAGGTGGCTGTCGTAAAGGGCCGATCCGCCGAAGAGCTGGTTGCCGCAGGTTCCGAAACGCACCTCATCGGCGGGCGTATCGCCTGGGAAGGCCGGCGTCACATCGGGAGAGCAATCGACGATGCGGAACTGATCGCCGTAAAAACTTCCGTCATGGTTCAGGGGCAGGGTTTCGACGTTGCCGGGCGGCAGCTTGAGCGGCGTGGGCAGCGGGTCGAACAGATAGACCGGGAGATCGGCAAAGGCCAAGCCCGAAGCCAGAGAGAGCAACGCGAAGAATCGCAGAAAACGCAGACCGGATTTCACCGGATTTCTCCTTTCCGCGCAGCAGTATAGAGTTCGCCTTGCGGCTTGATGGCCTGAACCGCCGGGTCAGCGGCGGCTATCGGCGCGACATCCACCAGCGGAAAATTCCCGTGGTAGGTCTGGTTCAGAAATGTGAGGATGTCGTTCGCTATGAGAGCGTGACCGGTCGCTCCGGGGTAAACGCCATCGAGGGAGTAGAAGCCGCCCAGATAATCGCCCGTGACCGTGGCTCCTCCGGCCGCGGCGCCCGAAAGTTTGATGCGATGCAGGAAGGCGTTCAGGTCGTAGACCACGGCGCCATTTGCTTTCGCCGCATTCACGATCTGAGCGTTCAGCGCGTTCACGCGCGCCGTGAGGTCGGCGGCTCTTGCCGCATCGAGCGTGGCGTCCGGCGGAAGAGGCGCGGTGCTTCCGCCCGCGAGCTCATTTCCGATTTCCTGCAGGCCGTTGCGAGTGACATAGTCTCCGGGCCCGATTTTGAAGACAGACGTCAGGACATCCGGTGTTGTCCGGATCATAGCCGCCGCGGCTCCGGATGAATCGAAATAGCCGGTGTCGAGCGGGTTGGGAATGGTTGTGACAATAACCTGCGCCTGAAGCCCGCGCAGACCCGCGACCACCGTTCCGTATGTCGCGCCGAAAGCCGCTGGATCGGGCATGCGGGAAGGATCACCGGCAACCGCCGCATCCAGCGCTTCGTAATACCCCAGCTCGACCAAAGCCACGGTGGGGAACATGGCTTTGGCGTATTCAAACTGCGTCCAGAGCGGAACGTTATCCAGGGTCAGCTGCGGAAAGCCGAGGAGCATGTTGAAGACTGTCTGTTTCATGTCCCTCTGGACGATCGGAGCACTGGGGCGGAGCGTGACGCTGTCCTGAAGCGTCTGCCCGGGCACCGAGACGTTGAGGACGAAGAGCGGCGGCGTGGCGATCGGCGCCTTGGCCGGATCGGTGGGCAGGTAGAACTGGCGCACGGATCCCTGCGGATACTTTTGCATCTCCACTTCCTGGCCGGGATACCCGATGACGTCCCCGATGCCAGGGGGCTGGATCAGCGGCTGAACGAATGCTGTATTCATCGAGGCCGCAATCCGGGCCGCAAAACTCTGGTTCTGCATGACACTGCTCAGCCCGAAATTGGCCATGCCAGCGGCGAGCCCTTCGCCCATGACGACAAAGGTGGTGGTATCAAGAGG
>CAZXCO010000417.1:0-6235 GCA_964639095.1 uncultured Solibacteraceae bacterium | reverse complement strand
AGGCGCGAGTCGAAAAAGCCGTCACGCGGCGCCGGTGTGAATCTCTCCTGATCAGAATCCGCGGGGTCACTCTGCGCCGACGATGGATCTCCGCCTCTGCTTTCCACGCGAATGCTCCGCCCAGTCTACGCAGCGCAATTGGCCGGAGTCAACGGCGGGCGTCGGCAAGTTGACAATCGAAAGCGTTCCATGTATCTTCACTTCGCCCCGCAGTCGGTCCTGACACGGGGCGGAATGGAGGACGCGAAATGATACGGAAAACCTGGATGACAGCTCTCGCTTTCCTTGCCGCACCCGCTTTGTTTCCATGGCAGACATTCGCGCAGGCTCCGTCTGCCGCGGAGTGCAAGCCGGCAACTCAGACGACGCCGGCGGGAGGCGCAGGCGCGGGCCGCGGCAGACAAGGCCGCGGGCCGGCAGCGGAACCCGTCCCGCGCAACCCCGAAGTTACGGCCATTCCCGGAGTCGTGGCCGCGGGCGGAAAGTGGGTCAAAGTCTGGCAGGGCGCGGGCAACAGCGCGGACGGCATTATCCCCGACAAGGATGGCAGCGTGCTGGTCGCCCAGGAAGACTTTGATACCGTGCTGCGCATCGACAAGGACGGCAAGGCGTCTGTCGCCGTGGCAAACGCCAAGGGCATCGGGTCGATTTCGATGGACAGGAAGGGCCAACTCTACGGCGCGCACCGCACCGAGAGGCCGGGATCGACCAAACCCGACCGGGCCTCGATCGTCAACGCGATTACGCTGCTCGCGCCGGAACGGAGGATGCTCGCCGGCAAATGGACCGACGGCACAACGCTGACAGTCCGGCCGAACGATCTGACGGCGGATAATCAGGGGGGCGTTTATTTCACCGCGGGCTGCCTGTACTATGCGAGTCCGAAGGGAGTCAGCGTGGAAGCGGAGAACCTGCGCACGAATGGAATCATCTTCAGTCCCGACGAGAAGACTCTTTATGTCACCAACGGCGGCACGCTGGTGGCGTTTGACGTGAAAGGGCCCGGCATGGTGGCCAATCGCCGCGATTTCGCCACGCTTCCGAAGGGGTCCAACGGCGACGGAACGGTGGTGGATTCGCAGGGCCGTCTGTATGTGACCAGCAGCCCGGGGCTGCAGGTGTTCGACAGGACTGGTAAATATCTCGGGCTGATCCCGACGCCGCGCGCCGTGATCAGTGTGACTTTTGCCGGTCCCGACAGAAAGACGCTCTACGTCATCGGAAGCGGCGCGGAGGATGAGAATGGAAAGCCGATCCGGCAGGGACCGCAGCAGACTGCCGCGACCATTTATAAACTGCCGGTGCTGGCTCAGGGATTAAAGGGCAGGGCGAAATAACAAAGCAAAACGGGCTTCGGAATCCGGCGCGGCGCTTTGAGCTGCCGCGCCTCCGATATTTCCCGTGTTCTCCTTGTGAACAGAGCAGGCTGGCGCCCGCGCCTGTTACTTTGCTTTCTTCTGTTTCTGCTGGCCGACGCGAACTTTCGTGTGCTGCGTCTTGGCTTCAGCAAAGGCCTTGTGGTCGTGACGGGCCACGGCCTCGGCGAGAAAAGCATCGACGTTGGCGTCGTTCGGAAGAACGGCCATCAGCGTGTAATTCTCGTTGCACGTAGGGCAGAACGGCCGGAACCGCTTGACATTGGGAATTGCCATACATTTCATCCTAGCAGATCCGGCATTCCGGACGCCCTGTTTTCAGCCGTTCGCGCTGTTGCTGCCTGTCCCCTTATCCGGCTCCTCGTTTTCGCGGGCGGGCCTCGCGGCGCCGTCCTTGCGGCTCAGATCGTCGGCCAGAATCACGGCCTCGGCGAGGTCGCGCATCGAGCGGCGAAGCCTTCGGCTTTCATTGCGCAGCCGCAGATATGCCTCTTCCTCGGTCAGGCTGTATTTGTACTGAATGATTCCTTTCGCGCGCTCGATGAGCTTCCGCGCCTCGAGCGTGCGCTTCATATCCAGCGTTTCCGACATGAGGCGGGCGTTTTGAATCGCGATCGCGGCCTGTCCCGCCACGACCTTCACAAACCCGATTTCGTCGTCGCTGAAGGCGCGCTCGTCCCGGGTATAGATGTTGATCGATCCGATGACCTTCCCCTGCCACTTCAGGGGCGCGGCGAGAAGCGAAGTCAGTCCGGATTTCCGGGCGAGTTCGGGATACCGGTACTGCTTCTCGTTGTGGATATTCGGAATAATGATCGGGTGGCTCTGACGAATCACGTATTCGATCAGGGATCCCTCCATGCGGATCGGCATGCGGTGCATGTAATCCGGGGCAGAGCAGCGGGCGGCGCTCACCGTGAGTTCCTTTTTCTCGTCGTCCACCAGCAGGATCGAACACACCGCCGAATCGAGCGTCTCTGCCAGCATCTCTGAAATGGCCTGCAGGATGCGCTCGAGGTAACTCTCGGCGGAGATCGCCTGCGCCACCGCCGCGAGCGTCTCCATGCGGCGAACCGCGGTCTGCGACTGCTCGGCCAGCCTCGCGCGCGCGATCAGCCCGCCCATCTGCTCGCCGATGAACGTGACCAGCGCGACTTCGTCGCTCGAGTGCTCGTGCGGCTCCCTGTGGTGCACGTTGATGACGCCGATAATCTCGCCGCTGTCGACCACAGGGACGGAAAGGAACGCCTGATGGGTGTCTTCCTGCAGCGAACTGAACGCTTTGAACCGCCCGTCCGACGACGCATTGCGGGGCAGCGCAACCACCGAGTTATGCGCGGCCACCCAGCCCGTGATGCCTTCCCCCATCTTCAACCGGACCTTGCCGATTTCCGACTGGTGCGGAAGCTGCGAGGCGCGCAGAACGATCTCGTTCGTCGCGTGGTCGATCAGGTACACCAGGCAGGCATCGGAGTGGGTCACGTTCATCGTCAGGGTGACCATCTCCTGCAGAATCGATTCCGCGTCCTGATCCGAACTCACGATATTGCTGATTCGGTGCAGAAGCGCCACCTGGGCACTGGAGGTTTCGACTGGCTTGACCAACACTTTATCCCCCGCCAAACCGTAGTGTATGGAGTTCCACCGGCGGCGGTCCAATTCATTTTTTGAATGGCGGGTATGGCCGGCCAGGGAGGTATTTGCAGGAAAATAAAAGGGGACGCGAATAGAGGCGAATGAAAAATAAAGAGTTATTCGCTTTTCATTCGCGTGAATTCGCGTCCCTGAGGGATAATTTCTATCGGGCGCCCCACTTCAGGAGCGTCGTCACGGGGCGGGTCAGGGGGTCGTGATAATGGTTCGGGCTCACGCGTACCGCGTACCCGAGGCGGCCCGTCTGTGCCGGAACAATCTGCCGCTCGAAAACCGCCACGTCGCCCTGGACCGAGGTATTCGGAAGCAGTACGACTTCAGTCTCTTCGAGTCCGCCACTGGTGCCGATGCGGCCGATCACGCATTCGACACGAAGGTCTTCGGCTTTCAGACCGGCCAGTTGCAAGGCCGCACGAACCTCGACGGGCCGTCCGCTGGTCACAGGCCCCTGCGGCGCCGGTCCCAGATCGACGAAGTTCACCAGCGGCCAGATCTCGCGCACCCGCGCGTTCCATTTCGAACGCCGGCGCGCATCCTCGAAGTTGTTCTTCCGGATCTCTTCCCAGTGGACGTGTGCCGGGTCGTAAAGCTGTGTGACGTAATCGTGAACCATGCGCCGGGCATCGAAGGCCGGGGTCAGGTTCATCATGCTGGTCTTCATTCGCCTCACCCACTCGGATGAGACGCCGCCTTCGGAACTTGCATAAAAAAGCGGCACGATCTCACGCTCAAGGAGATAGTAGATATTGCTGGCGTGGATCGGGTCCTGATCTTCGGAGTAGTCCTCGCGATCGCCGATGGCCCAGCCGCCGGAGATTTCATACGCTTCGTCGAACCAGCCGTCGAGGATCGAAAGGTTGAGCACGCCGTTCATAGCGGCCTTCATGCCGGAGGTTCCGCAGGCCTCTTCGCCGCGCCGCGGCGTGTTGAGCCAGAGATCGACGCCCTGCACCAGTTCGCGCGCGACCTTCATGTCGTAGTCCTCGACGAATACGATGTGTTTCCAAAGGTCCACGTCGCGCGACAACTGGACAATCTCGCGGATGAACGCCTTTCCGGGCTGATCCCGAGGATGCGCTTTGCCCGCGATGATGATCTGCACCGGGCGCTCGTGATCGCACAGAATTCTCTTGAGCCGGTCGACATCGCGGAACAGCAGGGTCGCGCGCTTGTAGGTGGCGAAGCGGCGGGCGAAGCCGATCGTCAGCGCATGCGGTTCGAGCACTTCCGCTGCGTGACGCTGTTCCGAAGTAGCGGCTTTCCTGCGAATGGCAGAGGCTGTCTGCCGGTCCCGGATAAAGGCGATCAGGCGGCGCTTGCGGCGCCGGTGCACCTCGAACAGCTCTTCATCCGGAATGTCCCGGACCTGCCGCCAGACTTCCGGATTGTTCCAGGAACTGCGCCAGTCGGGATCGAGAAACTGATCGTAGAGATCCGCGAGATCGCCGTTCAGCCAGCTCGGAAGGTGGACGCCATTGGTAATCGAAGTGATCGGCGTTTCCCAGATGGGCAGGGTCGGCCAGAGCGAGTGCCACATCTCCTGCGACACAGGTTGATGGAGCCGGCTCACGGCGTTTCGATAGGCCGAGGTGTTGAGCGCGAGAATGGCCATTGACAGCGGTTCGCCGGCGTCCTGCGCGTTGCGGCGGCCGAGGGCCATGAACTGGTCGAACTCGACCTTCGCTTCGCGGCAATAACTGTTGAAGTAGTGATAGACAAGCCCGGGATCGAAGAGATCGATGCCCGCCGGGACCGGGGTGTGCGTGGTGAACACATTGTTCACGCGGGTGGTCTCGAGGGCTTCTTCGAAGGTCAGCTTCTGCCGCTCGATCAGCAGGCGAATCCGCTCGATTGCCAGAAAGGCCGAGTGGCCTTCGTTCATGTGAAAAACCGTCGGCTTGTAGCCAAGGGCTTCGAGCGCGCGCATACCTCCGATGCCGAGTACGATCTCCTGCCGGATTCGGGTGTCGCCGTCGCCGCCGTAGAGCCGGCTGGCGATGTCGCGATCCTCCGGACGGGCATTCAGAGGCGTGTTGGTGTCCAGCAACAGCAGTTTCACCCGGCCGACATCCATCGCCCAGACCCGGATGAAGACGCGACCCGCCGGCAGGTCCACGTACACCACCTGCTGTTCGCCGTCGGGCCCGTTGGCGGGACGGATGGGAAGAGCGTAAAAGTCGTTTTCGAGGTACCGTTCCTGCTGCCAGCCGTCGGGATTCAGGTACTGCCGGAAGTAGCCAAGCTGATAAAGCAGGCCCACTCCGACGAGCGGAAGATTCAGATCGCTGGACGACTTCATGTGATCGCCCGAGAGCACGCCCAGACCGCCGGAGTAGACGGGCATGCATTCCGTCAGCCCGTACTCGGCTGAAAAATAGGCGACCACTTTGCCGTCCTGCGGGAGGTCCCCGGGATGCGGCCGCAGATGGGCGTCAAAATGCTGGCAGGCCAGTTGGTACTGTGCGATGAAACGCGGATCGCCGGCTGCGCGCTCCAGTGTATGCTGCGGAACGCGGCCCAGCATGACGACCGGGTTGTAGCCGGATTCCTTCCATAGGGCCGGATCCAGCCGCCGGAACAAAGTACGGATCGAGGGCTCCCAGGCCCACAGGATGTTATAAGCCAGATCCGACATCCGCGAGAGCGCTTCCGGAAGCGCCGGGCGCACGACGAACTCTCGAATCGGCTGTATACTATACGACATTTCCAGACATGTTGCGGGGGAGTTCGGTCTCTTGAATACAGTCTATGAGTACAGTGTATTCGAGGGCCGGAATATCTCGTCAAGCCCCGAGGTCCCGTAACTCACGGAGTTTCAAAAATTACGCTGGAGCAGGTCATGGCGGCTTCGGCTTTCATTAACTCGGAAATGTCGAGGGTGCGGACCGCAAGTCCTTCGCGAGCGACGATTTCCGTGGTCCGGGGGAACGATTCGGGCATCAGCACGGCGTCGCCGATTCGCAGCACATTCGCCGCGGACGGCTCGTCTGCTGCCACATCAATGAGTTGAAAGCCGCGGAAAGGGTCCGGATCGACCCACGCACGGTGAATCAGAATCTTTTCCTCTCCGAGGGGGCAGCACGCTGATTTCAGATGCAGACACCCGCGGACTTCGACGGAATGGACGCGGTAGCCCAGCGGTTCGAGGGCCAGAGCGAGTTGGCGGATGCCTTCGGCGTTCGTACGGCTGGAAAGGCCCGCGAAAA
>CAZXCO010000416.1:0-9311 GCA_964639095.1 uncultured Solibacteraceae bacterium | reverse complement strand
TGAATACTGCATTGCGGCCGCTCAACGCAGCGCTTCTGATCGGCCTCGCGATCGGCGGCGGATTCCTCGCCCGCCTGCTCTCCACCGAAGTCGCCGGATATCTCGGCCAGGCGAGTTACTCGATGTACATTCTGCACATCCCGCTGCTGTGGTGGTTCAGCCGGTACACGACTTTCCGTTATGGAGTGGCGCCCCCGGCATGGGCGGGGTTTCTGTTTCTGGTTGCGGTCACCGGAGTATCGATCGCCGCGTTCGAATACGTGGAAGCGCCCGCGAACCGGTGGATTCGCAAATGGTGGGCCTCGCGGCCCGATCCGGCCCGGACGCAGCCGATGCGCGCCGCCGCGTAAGCCCTGGCGAGCGCCGGAAACAGCCCAGTTTGTACAATCAAACGGATGTCTATGGTTATCGTTGGCTCCGTCGCGTATGACGGAGTGGAGACTCCACACGGCAAAGTGGACCGCATGCTCGGCGGAGCCTGCACCTACATCGCTCTTTCCGCGAGCTTTTTTACCCAGCCGAAAATTGTCGCGGTGGTCGGCGAGGATTTCGAGCAGAAGGATGTCGACCTGCTCGGATCGCGCGGCATCGACCTGACCGGACTGGAGCGTGTTCCCGGCAAAACGTTCTTCTGGTCGGGGGTTTACTCGCAGGACATGAACGATCGCGAGACCCTCGCGACGGAACTCAACGTTTTCGCGAACTTCGATCCGAAGCTGCCGGAATCCTACAGAAACGCACCTTATCTGCTGCTGGGCAACATTCAACCGGCGCTGCAGCGCTCCGTCAAGGAGCAGATGAACGGCGCGCTGAAACTGGTGGGCGGCGACACGATGAATTACTGGATCGCCGATTTCCGCGAAGAACTGCTGAAGACCATCGCGGAGTGGGATTTCCTTCTGATCAACGATTCGGAAGCGCGCATGCTGTCCGGCGAAAACAACCTCCGCAAAGCGGCGGCGAAAATCATCTCCATGGGACCCCGCATTCTCGTGATCAAGCGGGGCGAGCATGGCGCGATCCTGTGGCACGGAGACCAGCACTTCATGGTGCCCGGGTATCTGCTGGAGGATGTCTTCGACCCGACCGGCGCGGGAGATTGCTTCGCCGGCGGATTCATGGGCTCCCTCGCAGGCGCCGGCATCGATCTGCGGGACGACAATCCGGACCCGAACGCACTGCGGCAAGCCGTGATTTACGGGTCGGTGATGGGCAGTTTCTGCTGCGAGCGCTTCGGCGTCGAACGGTTCCGCACGCTGACTCGCCAGGAGATCGATGCCCGGTACCAGGAATTCAAGGAATTCACGTCGTTTTAGCGGCCACCCGGACGCGGGCAAAAGCGCGGCCACAGCCACGTTTCTCTGCTTCTTTGCAAGTGCGGCCGTAATGGCCGCGGCGATTGCCTGTTTCTATCTGTCGGGCGCCACGCTCTATTCGGGAGACGCGGAAGCGCACCTGAACATTGCCCGTCGCATCATCGAATCGCGGACGTCCGGCTGGTCGCAGGTTGGAACCACCTGGCTGCCTCTGCCCCACTTGCTCATGATCCCGTGGGTCCGCGACGACCGGCTGTGGCGCACGGGGCTCGCGGGCGCGATCGCCTCGGGCATCTCGATGAGCTTCGCGGCCACTTTCCTCTTTGCGGCGGCACACCGGATTTTCGAAAATACCGCGGCCGCGGGCACTGCCGCGGCGGTGTTCCTGCTGAATCCGAATACGCTTTATCTCGGCTCCACGCCCATGACGGAGCCGGCCTTTTTTGCAGCCCTTTTTGCGCTGCTGTATTTCACCATCCGTTTCGGCCAAACACAGGGGTGGGGCGCCGTTGCCGGCGCCGCGCTCTCGGCCTTCGCCGCGACGCTGACGCGGTATGAAGCCTGGTTTCTTCTGCCGTTCATCGCTGCTTACATTCTGCTCCGCGGCGGCGACAGGCGGGTAACGGCTGCGGCCGTTTTCTGCGTAGTCGCGGGAGCGGCGCCGGCGCTTTGGCTGATGCACAACCGCTGGTATTTCGGCGACCCGCTCTACTTCTATCGCGGCCCTTACTCGGCGCTCGCGATTCAGGGGAAGGCGAATTATCCGGGAAAGGGCGACTGGGGCGCTGCCGCGCGGTACTTTTTCGAGGCGGGCAGGCTCATCGCGGGATGGCCCGCTCTGCTCGCCGGAATGGCGGGAGTGTTGATCGGAATCGTCAGGAAGGCATTCTGGCCGCTGCTCTTTCTCGCACTGCCGCCGTTCTTTTACGTCTGGAGCATCCACTCTTCCGGGACACCCATATTTGTACCCACGCTGTGGCCGCACAGCTTTTACAACACCCGGTACGCGCTCGCCCTCCTTCCGCTCATTGCGCTGGGCGCCTCCGCTCTGGTTCATTCGCTGCGGCCATTCGGGATGCTGGCCGCGATCGGCGCGGTCGCCGTCACCCTGTCGCCGTTTCTGATTCATCCGTCGGAACACCCGGTCACGTGGAGGGAGGCGGAGTTGAACTCACGTGCCCGCAGACAATGGGTTTCCGAAGCCGCGGCATTCCTCGGGAGTGCGGCCGGTCCGCATGAGACTTTCTTCACCAGTTTCGGCGATCTCACGGCGATCTTCCGCACCCTGGGCGTCCCGTTGAACGATACTCTGACAGGTGACAATGAGGTGGAGTGGGACGGAGCCGTCGCGCGCCCGGACCTGTTTCTCCACACGGACTGGGCGGTAGTGGAGGGCGGCGACGCGGTACAAGGGGTAATCGACAAAGCGCGGCTGCATGGCCCGCGCTACGAACTGGCGCGGCGCATTACCGTCAAGGGCGCGCCGGCCATTGAAATTTACAGGCGAACCGATGAGAATCCCGTTCATTAAGCTGCACGGCGCAAAGAATGATTTCCTGGTGACTCCGGCGGAAGAGGCGCCGATCACCGATCTGCAGGAGCTGGCGATCGCCATCTGCAACCGCTACACGGGCGTGGGCGCCGATGGCTGGATGCTGCTCGACTGCACCGAGGGACCGGATTATGATGCCACGATCCGGCTCTTCAACTCCGACGGCAGCGAGCCGGAGCTCTCGGGCAATGGGACGCGCTGCGCAGCCCTGCTCGTTGCGCGAAGCAACAACAAGGACGGCCGCCGGAGCGAATGGATTCGCATCCGGACGGGCGCGGGCGTCAAGCAACTGCGCGTCGTTTCCACCGATGGCGACCGCCAGTGTCAATTCGAGATGAACATGGGAAACGTCCGGGTCACGGAACTCCACGCACAGGTGCAGGAGCTGGATGCAGTCATCATCGATGCCGGCAATCCGCAGTGCGCGATTCCCGTGGATGACTTCGACTTTGACTGGCGCGCGGCCGGCGCCGCCATCGAGCGTGATCCCCGGTTTCCGAAACGCACCAACGTTTCCTTTTTACGCAGCGTGGACCGCCATACGATCGACGTCCGCTTCTGGGAACGAGGCGCGGGAGAGACCAATAGTTCGGGAACGGGATCAACGGGAGCCGCGCTGGCAGCGGTGGCGAGAGGCCTGGCCGAGAGTCCCGTGACTGTGTTGACCCCAGCGGGTCCGCTTCATGTTCGCTTCGAAAAAGACGCCTGGCTGACCGGCCCGGCCGAATATATTGCCGACGGATCGTTCTGTTATGGGACAATGATTTGTCAATGAGCAGTGTGACAAAACAAACAGTTCAGACGACAGCTGAGATCCTTTCCGGTAAGATTCGCTCCAAAGCGGCGCGAGTGGGAGTGGTCGGTTTGGGCTATGTAGGACTCCCCCTGGCAGTGGAGTACGCCCAGGCCGGCTATAACGTAACGGGAATTGACCTGAGCGCCAGCAAGACTGCGCGCATTAACGCCGGCGATTCGTACGTCGGCGACGTTCCATCCTCTGCGCTTGAGCCGCTGGTCTCGAACGGCAAGTTGCGGGCAACCACCGATTTTTCAGTCATCCGCGATCTCGATACGGTCAACATCTGCGTCCCGACGCCACTGCGCAAGACCAAAGATCCCGACATGAGCTACATCGTCGCGGCTTGCGAGGAGATTGCGAAATATTTCCATGCCGGGATGCTCGTGATTCTGGAATCGACAACCTACCCCGGCACGACGGACGAGGTCGTGTTGCCGACTCTCGCGCGATCCGGTCTGAAGGTCGGCGAGGACTTTTTCCTCTGCTTCTCGCCCGAGCGCGTTGACCCGGGCAATCCGACGTTCCAGACAAAAAACATTCCCAAAGTCGTGGGTGGATCGACGGCGGCCTGCACGGAACTGGGACGGCTCTTTTACTCCCAGGCGCTGGACAACGTGGTGCCCGTCAGCTCGACGCAGGTCGCTGAGATGGTGAAGCTGCTCGAGAACACCTTCCGGATGATCAATATCGGCCTGGTGAACGAGATGGCCATCATGTGCGACGGCATGGGAATCAACGTCTGGGAAGTGATCGAGGCGGCTGCCACGAAACCGTTCGGCTTTATGCCGTTTTATCCGGGCCCGGGACTCGGCGGCCACTGCATTCCGATCGATCCCTTTTATCTTTCCTGGAAGACACGGCAGGCGGGCATCGAGGCAAGATTCATTGATCTGGCTGGCTACATCAACGGGCAGATGCCGCACTTCGTGGTGACGAAGGTGCAAAATGCGCTGAACGAAGTGGGCAAGCCGCTGAAAGGCGCCAGTGTTCACATCTACGGCGTGTCATACAAACGCGATATCGAAGACGTGCGGGAATCCCCGGCGCTCGACATTATCCACGTGCTGCAGCGGCGCGGCGCGGTGATTTCCTTCTCGGATCCGCACGTGCCGGAGATCCGCCTCGAAAACGAGACGATGCTGGCGGAGAATCCGGATGCCATGAAGTCGGCCGACTGTGTCGTGATCGTGACCGATCACAAGGCGTTCGATTATCAGGCACTGGTGAATGAGGCCAGTCTGATCGTCGATACGCGCAATGCGCTGAAGAACTTCAAATCGGCGAAGATCGTGCGCTTATAAGGCGGCGCAGCTTCAAGAGGAAAGGCTCGCCTGATTCCGCCAGCCTCTTTTCGAGGCGCGCCGTGCAGTCGCAGTTCTCGCACGCCCAGGGCTCGGATCCGTTCCGGTCCCGGCATTTGCGGCGGTCATGGGCGTCCTGAATGCGCGTGAGCTCGAAATACTGCTCCCACCAGGGCCGCTCTTCCTGGAGAGGCGTCGGGCAGTAACACACCTCCACCCAGCGGGCGAGTCCGGAGGCGTCCGTGCGAGCCTCGCTCATGTTGCGCAGGTATTCGGTTCCGGCGACGGAGCCTCGTCCGAGAGTCCCATCCTCGACGGCGCGGAGCAGGTCGTTTTCGCGACCAGGCCGGACCCGCGCTCGCACCAGATATCGCACGCCGATTCCATGGTAGCTCTGCGTCGGGCGCCGGAAAGTTGCGCGTTTTCCCTCGCTCCGGCCTGCTATAATTGGACTGGATGGCAGTTTCCCTCCCCGCGGACACGCGGTCTCTTTGCTTCTGGTATTCCCGTTATTTTTCTGCCCCTCTCCTTTCCGCGTGATGTTTGTACTGCCGATCGCATTCCCGGGAGGTACTGTTCAACAGAGATGAAAGCCACAGTTCAGGTTAGCCGCGGTATCGAAAGCCTTTTCGGCACTCGTGACGAGAACATCCGCCTGCTCGAGACCGGCTTGAACGTCAGCACCAGACTGGGTCAGGATACTCTCGAAATCGAAGGAGACCCCGCCAACGTCGCCAGAGCCGAGGAGATCCTGCAGGACTACTTTGCTCTTGTGCGCGAGGGCGCCGTTTTCAAGAACGGCGATCTGAACAGTCTGCTGCGTGTGGTGACCGCGGACCCGGAAGTGACGCTGCGGGCGCTCTTCAAGAGCGGGCAGCAGCGCAGCTTCGGGAAAAAAGTCCTGGCGCCGAAAACGGTCACGCAGCGCCGCTATCTCGAAGCGATCGAACGCAACGATCTGGTCTTCGGCATCGGGCCGGCCGGCACGGGCAAGACCTATCTCGCGGTGGCGATGGCGATTCAGGCCCTGGTCACCAAACGCGTGACCCGCATCATTCTGACGCGCCCGGCGGTTGAAGCCGGCGAGAAGCTCGGATTTCTTCCGGGAAGCCTGCAGGAAAAGATCGATCCGTATCTCCGGCCGCTTTACGACGCGCTTTACGACATGCTCGAATCCGACAAGGTGGAGAAGCTGCTGGAGCGCGCCTCGATCGAAGTGGCGCCCCTCGCCTTCATGCGCGGCCGCACGCTGAATGACAGCTTCATTATTCTGGACGAAGCTCAGAACAGCACCTCGGAACAGATGAAGATGGTGCTGACGCGGCAGGGCTTCAATTCGAAGATGGTGGTGACGGGGGACATCACCCAGATCGACCTGCCGAACGGGCGCCGCTCCGGCCTGCTCGATGCGATGGAGATTCTGAAGAATGTCGAGGGAATCTCGTTTGTCCAGTTCGATGAACGGGATGTGGTGCGGCACAACCTCGTGCAGCGCATTGTCCGGGCGTATGAGAAATACAACGAAAATCTTGCGGGGCGTCAACTCTCGCTGAAACTGGAAGGAACTCCGCTCGATTCGCCCAGACCGGACTCCGGCCCGGAGACTCCGGAAGCCGCCGCGCCGCTCTCGCCTCCGCCCGTCCTTGCGGACCCCGCGGCTTCCGCTCCGGCCCAGGCCTGAGCGGCACACGATGAAATCCGACCCACTGATTACTTTCCGGCGCAAGCCGGCCACGCTCGAGACCTCCAGCCTGCAGTCGTTTGCCGAACTCCTGCGCGATCGCGTCGCCCGCGGGCGCGACTTTCACTGCCGCATCACAGGAGACGCGGAGCTGCGGTCTCTGAACGCCCGGTTCCGCGGGCGGGACTATGCGACCGACGTTCTCTCCTTCCCCTGCGACTCCGCGGACCCGGGCGAGCCCGGTCTCGGCGATATCGCCATTTCGCTCCAGCGCGCCCGCGCACAGGCCCGCGAATGGGGGCATACTACAGAAGATGAGATCCGTATTCTGATGCTGCATGGCGTGCTGCATCTTCTGGGCATGGATCACGAAACGGACTCCGGCCAGATGCGGCGGGCCGAAATGCGGTGGCGCAGGAAACTGGCCCTGCCGGACGGATTGATCGAACGGGCGGCGTCATGATTCCCGTAATTCTGATTTGTCTGCTGGCCCTGATCGTGCTGTTCACGAGTATTCAGACGCTGTATCTCGAAGGCATGCGGTTGCGCATGCGCGACCTGCCATCCCTGCAATACTTCAAATCCGATCTGGAGCCGCGGCTCAATCTGAGGTCCGAAGAGGGGGCCCTCACGTTCTCCCTGTGGAAGCACTCGTGTCTGGTGGTATTGGGGGTCATGGTGCTGGCCGGGATTGTGGACGGCGGATACATACGGCTGCCGGAGCTGCTCGAAAGCGTCGCCGGGGCGTGGCTTCTGATGATGCTCAGCGCCTATCTGATTCCACAGTTGCTGTTCCGCCGGACCACCGGCAGGTGGATCTCTCACCTGCTGCCGTTTTATTCCGGAGCTGCGGTGGCCATCCGGCCCCTGGTGCTGGCATTGAACTTCCTCCATTCCCTGCTCGACATCACGACCCGGGAGGCGCCGCGCGACGAACAGGCCACGCCGGCCGAGAACATCGAGACGCTGATCACGGCCGGAGCGGAAGAGGGCCTGATTCAGGAGGAAGACCGGAAACTTATCCAGTCCGTCGTGGAATTCGGCGACAAAGTGGTGCGCGAGGTGATGACGGCGCGGCCCAACATGGTGACGATCGAGGCGGGTGAAACCCTCGAAGCCCTGCACAAGCTGGTCGTCGTCGAGCAGTACTCCCGTATCCCGGTTTACCGGAACTCGATCGACGATATCGTCGGCTTCGTCCATGTTCGCGACATGTTCGAGGTGCCTGAAAAAAATCGCCTGACCGGTAAGGTGCAGGACCTGATGCGGCCCATTCGCTTTGTGCCCGAAACGAAGCCGGTCAACGACCTGATGCGCGAAATGCAGCAGGAAGGCACTCACATGGTGATCGTAGTGGACGAGTACGGCAACACCGCCGGGCTCGCCACGATGGAAGATCTGGTGGAAGTCATTCTGGGTGAAATCCGCGACGAGCACGAACCGGCCTCGGATGTCACGCAGGACGGCAAAGGAGGATATATCGTCTCCGGCAGCTTCGACATTGCGCGCATTGCCGATCTGCTGAACTTCCGGGCGGACGAAGATATCGAGTCAACCACAATCGGAGGTCTTGTGACGGAATGGCTGGGCCGGGTGCCGAAGCCCGGCGAGAGCGTCGAACGCGACGGAATTCGCGTCGAGGTCCTTTCGAGCGACGATATGAGGGTGGAGCAGGTCCGGGTAAGCCAGGCGCACCCGCAGATCGAGGACTCCGTGCCCGCTCTGCCGGCCGTGCCGGCCGAAACACACGAAAACAAAATATGAACGTTCACAAATCCGGCTTCGTCTCCATTCTGGGACGGCCGAACGCCGGCAAATCCACGCTGCTGAACGCGCTGGTCGGCCAGAAGGTGGCGATCGTGGCGGACAAGCCGCAGACGACCCGCACCGCCATTCAGGGCGTGCTGACAACGCCTGAAGCCCAGATCGTTTTCATCGATACTCCGGGGATTCACAAGTCCGACAGCGCCATCAACAAACGAATGATGGATGCCGTGCGCGCTTCGCTCGAAGAGCGGGACCTATTCATCTATCTTGTCGATGTCACCAAACCATTCAGCAACGCCGACGAAAAGGCGCTCAGTATTCTGCGCCGCGGCGAACCGGCTGCCGGAGAGGGCGAGCCCGGAAGGAAGGTCCCGCCGGTGATTGTCGCGATGAACAAGATCGACGCCCTTAAGGCCAAACAGCAGATGCTGCCGCTGCTGGCGGAATATCAGCAGCGCTATGACTTCGAAGCCTACCTGCCCATCTCGGCCGCCAACGGCGAGGGTCTGGACGAGCTGCGCCGGGAGGTTGTGCGGCTTCTGCCCGAGGGGCCGGAGTATTTCCCGCCCGACCATTTCACCGACCAGCCCGCGCGCTTTCTGGCCGCGGAGCTGATCCGGGAAAAAATCCTGCTCGCGACACACCACGAAGTTCCGCACTCCGTCACCGTGATCGTCGAGAAATGGGAAGAGCTGCCGCGGCTGATCCGCATCTTCGCCACGATCGTGGTGGAGCGCGACGGGCAGAAGGCGATTGTCATCGGTTCGAAAGGCGCCATGCTCCGGGAAATCGGCACTCTCGCACGCACGGAGATGGAGGCGCTGTTCGATTCGCGCATCTATCTGGACCTTCACGTGAAGGTGGAAGCCGCATGGCGCGAGAAGCCCGCCTATTT
>CAZXCO010000415.1:0-4317 GCA_964639095.1 uncultured Solibacteraceae bacterium | reverse complement strand
CGGAGATCGTATTCACTCGGTGATTCGCGGCTCGGCAGTGAACCAGGATGGGGCGACCAGCGGGATTACTGTTCCGAACAAAGCGGCGCAGGCCGAAGTGATCCGACAGGCACTCGAGCGCGCGGGGATCGAACCGGGCCAGGTGGATTATGTGGAGGCGCATGGAACCGGCACGCCTCTCGGTGACCCGATTGAGATCCGGGCACTCGCCGAGGTATACGGCAAGCGATCAGCAGACCGGCCCCTGATCATCGGGACCGCGAAGACTAATGTGGGCCATCTTGAATCCGCGGCAGGTGTGGCTGGCCTGATCAAGACCGTCCTTTCGCTTGAACACGGGATCATCCCTGCCCATTTGCATTTCAAGAAGCTCAATCCGGCAATCTCACTCGATGAGATCCCCGCCGTGATTCCGCTGCGGCAGACTCCCTGGCCCGGCGCCAGCAAATCTCGCGTAGCCGCGGTCAGTTCTTTCGGCGGAAGCGGGACCATCGCGCACTTGATCCTCGAGCAGGCGCCGCAACCGCCCGCGCTGTCGCAGCACCAGGTTCGAAGCTCGCACTTATGCTGTCTGTCAGCGAAAGACGCGGGTGCCTTGCAGGAGCTCGCCGGACGCTATGAACGTCGCCTTGCAACTCTCCCGGCAGGATCGCTGGCGGATGTCTGCTACACCGCGGATGCCGGGCGGTCGCACTTCGAGCACCGGCTGGCCATTGTGAGTTCCACGATGGAGCAGCTGCGCGAGCGGCTCTCCGCGTTTCGCGCCGGCGAGGACGGTGCGGGCCTGGCGCATGGCGAAAGCCCCAGGGGTCAGCGGCCGAAGGTTGTTTTCCTGTTTACGGGACAGGGCGGGCAATACGTCAACATGGCGCGCCAGCTGTACCTGGGTGAGCCGGTGTTCCGGCGTGTGGTCGATCGCTGCGATGAGCTGCTGCGCCCGCATCTGGCGCGCCCGCTGCGCTCGGTTCTATACCCCGAGCCCGGAGAGAGCACGCCGCTCGATGAGACCCGGTACACGCATGTGGCGATGTTCGCCGTTCAGTACGGGCTCGCGACGCTGTGGCATTCCTGGGGCGTCGAGCCTTCGCTCGTGATGGGGCACAGTGTCGGCGAGATTGTCGCGGCGACAGTCGCCGGCCAGATGAGCTTTGAAGATGGGCTTGCGCTCATGCGCGAGCGCGGCCGCCTGATGCACGAGCTTTCGTCGGCCGGGCTGATGGCATCTTTTCTGGCAGGCGAAGCACGGGTAGCCGAAGCGATTTTGCCCTTCGCCGACCGCGTATCAATCGCAGCCATCAACGGGCCGGAAAGCACGGTCATATCGGGCGAGCGCCAGGCGGTGCAGCAGATTGCCGGGCGGCTGGCGGGCGAAGGTGTGAAAGCGAAGATTCTGAACGTATCGAATGCCTTTCACTCGCCGCTGGTAGAACCCGTGTTGGCGCAGTTTGAGAAAGCCGCCGGCGTGATGCGCTACTCGCCGCCCGAGGTGCCGCTTTTCTCGAGTATGCGGCTCGAAATGGTCCAACCCAGCCAGCTACTCGACGCCGGCTACTGGCGGCACAATCTGCGGAATACCGTCCGTTTCCACGACGCCACGCGGCAGCTCTATGAGCAGGGCTATCGCTTATTTGTCGAGATCGGGCCGTCGCCAATCCTGGTCGGTATGGGCAGCCAGTGTGTGCCGGCCGGCGAGGGAACATGGCTACCCTCTTTGCGCGAAGACCGCGATGACTGGCAGCAGATGCTCGAGTCGCTCGGGCAGCTTTACTCGAAGGGCGTCGACGTAAACTGGCGTGCTTTTTACCAGGACCGGCGGGCCCGCAAGGTCTCGCTTCCCAGCTATCCTTTTCAGCGCGATCGGTACTGGGTGGATGCGCCCCCTGCCGGGCAACGCGGGTTCGCCGCTGCGGTACAGGCGGCCGCGACGCATCCGCTGATGGGCGTCCGGCTGCGCTCCGCGATTCCGACATTCGAACAGGAGCTGAACGCGGCGAAATTTCCTTTCCTGGACGAACATCGCGTCTTTGATACCCCGGTCTTTCCCATGGCCGCCTATATGGAGCTGGCGCAGGCCGTCGCCGCCGGAATCCATGCCGGCCGCCAGACGGCGGTCAGGAACCTGGTTCTCCTGCAACCGCTGCTGCTGCCGGAAGGCGAGACCAGGACGATCCAGGTGGTCGCGAGCGAAGCCGGTCCGGGCGGCGCGACCTTTCGGGTTTTCAGCGTCGAGACGAATGGCGACAAGAGCGGCGCCGAATGGACGCTCCACGCCAGCGGGGAAATCGCGACGGATGAAACGGAACACGAATTACCGGCGGCCGAGGTCCCCGCCGCCATCCAGCGCCGCTGCGCATCGAGGATAGACGCAGGCTCCTTTTACGATTCCCTGCGTTTGCGCGGCCTCGAGTTTGGGTCGGATTTCAAAGGAATCAGGGAACTTTGGAAGGGCGATTCCGAGGCAATCGCGCGCGTTGAGATCCCGGAATCGATCTCTGCAGTTGACAACGCCTGGCACCTTCACCCGGCATTTCTCGATGCGTGCCTTCAACCCGTCGCTGCTGTCCTCGGGGACGGCGAGGCTTCGGATGCAGCGAGCCGGACCTGTCTCCCTCACCGGCTCGAGAGTTTCCGCCTCTATCGCCGCCCCGGAGATCAGGTATGGAGCCACGTCCGGTTATGCGGGACCGCCGGCGACGGTGGCGAAATCACGGCCGATATCCATGTTGTCGACAGCGAAGGGCAGAGGATCTGCGATATTCACCGGCTGGTTCTCCGGCCGGCGCGGCGAGAGGCGGTCGTGCTGTTCCGTCGGCAAGACCTCGGGGACTCGCTGTATGAGATCGCGTGGGAGGAAACACCGCGCGCGGGCGCCGCGCCATCGGCCGGCTTTTTGCCGGACCCCGTCCACCTCGCAAGGTCGTTGGAGGAGTGCTCGCATGCCGCGGCGAGCGAGCAACCGCTTGGCGAATTCGCTTCGCTGCTTCCGCGTCTCGAAGCGTTGAGCACAGGCTACGTCCAGCAGGCTCTGGAGGAGCTTGGGTGGGGCGCTTCCGAGGGGCATTCGTTCACGACGGAGTCCGCCGCTCGCGAGCTTCGGGTCGCGGCGCGTTACCACCGGATGCTGGGCAGGATCTTCGAGATCCTGGCGGAAGACGGCTATCTCGCCCGGGAAGGCGGCCTGTGGAGAGTTGTGCGAACGCCCGTCAGGCAAGAGCCCGAGGCGGAGCTCGCCGCACTCCAGAGAGAGTACCCGGCGTGTTCGGCAGAGCTTATGCTGGTGGGCCGCTGTGGGCGCCACTTCGCCGAGGCGATGAGAGGCAAAACCGAGCCGCTCGAGCTGTTGTTTCCAAACGGGTCGCTTGATGATGTAGAGCGGCTTTACAAGGACTCGCAGTACTTCCGTTTCTACAACCGCTTGATCGCGCAAGCCATTGCGGAGACTGCCAGCCGCGTTCCAGTGGGGCGGCGTTTGCAAATCCTCGAAGTCGGCGCGGGCACTGGAAGCGCCACCTCCTTTGTGCTGCCCCGGCTGCCGGAGCTGCAAACAGAATACGTGTTTACCGATATCTCGCCGCTGTTCCTCGCGAAAGCGCGCGAAAGATTCGCGGCCTGTCCGTTCGTGAGCTACCGTGTCCTCGATATCGAAAAGGATCCGTTGGCGCAGGGCTTTGACCCGGGTGCATTCGATCTGGTGCTGGCGGCCAACGTACTGCACGCGACGGCGGATCTCCGCCGCAGCCTCGAACACGTGCGAACCCTGCTGCGTCCCGACGCCTTGCTGCTGTTGCTCGAAGCGACACGGCCACTGCGCTTCGTGGACGTTATAGTCGGCCTGACGGAGGGCTGGTGGCGTTTTGCGGATACCGATCTCAGGCCGTCACACGCACTGCTCCCGGCAGAAAAGTGGCGCGAGCTGCTCACCGCGAGCGGATTCAGCGACATTCAGGTTTGCCCGCAGGGTAATCGGGAATATGCGCTCGCAAACCAGGCGGTGATTCTGGCCCGCGGCCCCGGTGCTGTGCACGTCTCCGACAAGACAGAGCGGGCGGTTTCGATTCGAGGGCGCCGCAGATGGCTCGTCGTGGCGGAAGACAGCCCGCTCAGCAGGGACTTGCAACAGGCCCTGAGAGCACGCGGCGACCTGTGCTCCGTCGTGTCCGCGGATGACGGCGCAGATTTCGGCCCCGTTCTGGCGTCGGCAGCCGGTCCGGATCAGGCCCCGCTCGACGAAGTTGTCTGCGTGTTGCCGGGCGGAGCTCAAGGCGCAGAAGAAAACGCCACATGGGAGTTTGTCAAACGGGAGATTCGGAGCGGATG
>CAZXCO010000414.1:0-2615 GCA_964639095.1 uncultured Solibacteraceae bacterium | reverse complement strand
CCCGGCGTCACCGCCATGGAAGTCGCCGGCAACGGGTATATCAATATCCGCTTCGACCGGGGCGCTTACGGAGCCGCGCTGCTGCGGGGCGGGCAGGATGCCACGCCGGTTTCCGGGGGCAAGGTGATCGTCGAGCACACGAACATCAATCCCAACAAGGCGGCGCACATCGGCCATCTGCGCAACGCTGTTCTCGGCGATACATTCGTGCGCATGCTGCGCGCGCGGGGCCGCCGCGTCGAAGTGCAGAACTACATCGACAACACGGGCGTGCAGGTCGCGGATGTCGTCGCCGGCTTCCATTTCCTCGAGGGAAAAACGCCGGCGGACGTGGCCGCCCTGCTCGATCGCGAGAAAGACGGCGAGGAAAAATTCGATTATCTTTGCTGGGATCTGTACGCCCGCACGTCGCAGCACTACAAAGACCATCCCGAGGCGCTCGGGTGGCGCGTCGAAACCCTGCACGCCATCGAAGCGGGCGAGGGACAGCTCGCGGAACTCGCGCACCTCGTGGCCGATTCGATCGTCAACGCGCACCTCGCGACCATGCTGCGGCTGAATATCCAGTACGATGTGCTGCCGCGCGAGAGCGAGATTCTGCACCTCAGGTTCTGGGCGGCAGCGTTCGAGCTGCTGAAAGAGCGGAAGGCCATCTACTTCGAAACCGAAGGGAAAAACGCCGGATGCTGGGTAATGCCCTCGTCTTCCTTCCGCGGTGAAGACGACACGAACGAAGACAGCAAAGTGATCGTGCGCTCGAACGGCACCGTCACCTACGTGGGCAAGGATATTGCGTACCAGCTCTGGAAGTTCGGCATGCTGGGCAAGGACTTCTACTATCGCCCGCTGATGCGCTACGCCGACGGCCATGACGTGTGGGTATCCACCGGTCAGCCTCAGCCGCGCCCGGCCCCGTCTTTCGGAAGAGGCGAGACGGTTTACAACGTTATCGATTCCCGCCAGTCCTATCTGCAGGACGTCGTGGCGGCTGGACTAACCGCGCTCGGATTCGAAAAGCAGGCGGAAAACTCGATCCATTTCTCCTACGAGATGGTCGCGCTGTCGCCGCGCTGCTGTGCGGATCTCGGCATCGAGCTTTCGCCCGAAGACGCCAAAAGGCCCTACGTCGAGGTTTCCGGCCGCAAGGGTCTGGGCGTCAAGGCAGACGATCTGATGGACAAACTGGTGGACACGGCGCTCGCGGAAGTGGCGTCGCGCCATCCGGAAGACAACCCGGCCGCGCAGAGGGCCGTCGCCACCGAGATCGCCATGGGGGCTCTGCGCTATTTTCTGCTGAAGTTCACGCGAAATACGGTGATCGCTTTCGATTTTCAGGAAGCGCTCAGCTTTGAGGGCGAGACGGGGCCCTATGTGCAATACGCCGCCATACGAGCGCGCAATATTTTCCGCAAAATGGAAGAGCGCGGCGAGCCGGAGCCGGAATTCGCTGCGGGATTGACGCAAGAAGCGATGGCGCGCCAGCTCGCTTCCGAAGACTTCTGGCAGATTCTGCTCGCCGCATCGAAAGCGGATGCCGCGGTCGAACGCGCTGTGGCCGCAGGAGAGCCCGCGCACGTGGCCAAATACGCATTTCAGCTCGCGCAGGCCTTCAACAACTTCTACCATCAATACCCGGTGCTCGCCGAGCCGGATCCGGAGCGGAAGCTTTTTCTGCTGTGGATGACGGACTTCTTCCGCGTGCAGCTCGAGCGGGCGCTTGCGATTCTGGGCATTGCGGTCCCGGCGTACATGTGAGCCGGGCGAATCACCCGAGAGACTCCTATGCTCCTCGCCCTTGACGTCGGCAACACCAATGTGACGATCGGAATCTACCGCGACGGGGTGCTGGCCGATCACCGGCGGCTGCGCACGGTTCGCGATCAGACCTCCGATGAATGGGGCATCCTGCTATGGAACCTGCTGCGGTTTGCCGGACTCGACCCGAAAGAGCTCGACGGCATCATCATTTCTTCGGTCGTGCCGCCGCTGAACAGCGCTCTGGCCGAAATGTCGCAGCGTTATTTCCGGATCCAGGCACGATTCGTCACGGCCGAGGCCGACACGGGGCTCACGATTCTTTATGAGAATCCCGCCGAGGTCGGGGCCGACCGGATCGTCAACAGCGTGGCGGCGCTGCACAAATACGGTGGTCCGTGCGTGATCGTCGATCTGGGAACCGCGATCACGTTCGACGCGGTTTCGGCGAAGGCGGAGTATCTGGGGGGGATCATCGCGGCCGGCATCGGCATCTCCGCGGAGGCGTTGTTCAGCCGTACGGCGCAACTTCCTCTTGTCGGTTTCCGGAAGCCGGCCAGCGTGATCGGCACAAATACCGTCGCCAGCATGCAGTCCGGCCTCTACTATGGGGCCATCGGCGCCATTGACGGGACGGTCGAGCGCCTGATTGAAGAATTGGGCGAGGATACACGCGTGATTGCAACCGGCGGGAACGCCGGGCTGATCGCGGGCGGCTCGCGTTACGTCCGGCACGTGGATGAGGATCTGACTCTCGAAGGGCTCCGGCTGATCTGGGAACGCATCCGGTAGCCGGCGCCGGCCGAGCGCAGTATGGGTACAAGCGAACCGTTCAATTATTTCAACTACTTCACGGAAAT
>CAZXCO010000413.1:0-4672 GCA_964639095.1 uncultured Solibacteraceae bacterium | reverse complement strand
GGGAATTTTCCCGGCGCTTCCCCGTTTATTCTCCCAGGGCGCCCAATTCCATGCGCCGCGGATTGATCCTATGCGCCCTCGTTTATGCTCTGGCGCTGACCCTCTCGATCAACGGTTCCAGCCTTTGGGCGGATGAAGCCTTCTCTGCGTGGCTGGCCAGCCATCGGACGTTCCCCAGCCTCTTCAACAGCCTGATTCACGGCGATTCCTCCGACCTGCAGATGTGGCTTTATTACCTGTACCTGTTCCTCTGGGGCAAAGTATTCGGAACGGGTGAATATGCTTTGCGGGCCGCCAATCTTCCCTTCATCGTGCTCTTCGCTTTTTCGCTCACGTGGACTTCCTTCCGGATCTTCCGCTCGCGCACCGTATGGATCGCCCCCGCTCTGCTGCCGTTCATGTGGCATTATGCAGGCGAAGCGCGGCCTTACATGGCGATTCTCGCGCTGGGGGCGGCAGCGCTCGCGGCGCTCCTGGGCTTCCTTCAGTCGGCTGGACCGGAAAGCAGAAAATTTCCCTGGCTCTGCCTGCTCTCTGTTCTCGCGGGCACGTGCTTCCATATGTTGTTTCTGCTCGCGGTCCCTCCCATCGCGCTGCTGGCGTTTTTCGCGTGGCGCCACAGCCGTCATGACGAACGCTGGCGCTATTGGATTCCGCCGGCCAAAGCCCTTGCCATCCCCTTCTGCTGCGTGGCCGGTTACCTCGCGTTCACCTTTGCCCGGGGAACGTCATACGACTACCCGCATCCCGGCCTCCGGCAGATGATCTCGGTGCTCTACGAGTTGTCGGGCATGTCCGGCTTCGGTCCCAACCGCAAGTTCTCGCTCGATTTCGGGGCTTACCGGATTCCACTCGCGGCTGGTGGAATTCTGCTGCTGCTCGGAACCGTCTTTGCGCTCTACGCCGGCCGCGAAGCCTGGAAAAAGGGCCGCCTCGTCGCATGGTTAACCGCCGCCATCGCTCTCGGCTTTCTGGAGGCGGTGGTGCTCTCGGCCGCCATGGAAAAACAGATCGATGTCCGGCATCTCGCCGCAATGGTTCCGCTCCTGCTGTTCTGGTTGATTGCAGTGGCTGCGTATCGTTCCCGCGCGGCGGTGGCGGCGCTCCTCCTGCTCGCCTGCGGCTGGATGGCCGCCGATATCCGGCTGGCGGTTCTGCCGCAGTACCAGAAGGAGGATTATCGCGACGCGGTCGCGGCGGCGTTGTCGATCCAGAAGCGGACGGGCGCGGTCATCGCTGTCGTCGCCGATCCCGTCGGCGCCGCATACTACGGGTTGGATATCGCGGGCGCGGCGCCCTGTTATCCGATCCGGCAGGACTGTCGCGAGGCATTCGGGCGTGTTCCCTGGAAACGGGAAGCAGCGGCGATCGAAGTCGAGCGCTGGCCGGAGTCGCGGATCGAATCCTGGCTCTCCCGCCGCAGAGAGACGGGCACTCCCGTGCTCGTCTTCGCTCAGCGGGACCGCGCACATGCGATGTCCGCGTGGTGGCCCTTCCTCACAAGCGGAGCTGTCACCTCCGCCACGCACGTCCACGGATTCGATCTCGATATTCTGGGCCGGTCGGGTTCCTGATCCGCGGACCGGATTCTTAACGCTTCGGGCTGTACGCCACGCAGTCGATTTCGATCCGGATATCCGCCATAAATCCGCAGACGACGGTTGTGCGGGCCGGCTTCGAGTCGCCGAAGAATTCCGAATAAACCTCGTTCATCTCCGCGAACTCGGCCTTGTCGGCGAGGAAGACCCCCACTTTCACAACGTCTGCGAGCGATGAGCCCACCCCTTCCAGCAGGCGCTTGACGTTGTTCAGCACCAGTCGTGTTTCGTGCCGGATATCGCCGGGAGAAATCTTGTCCGTCGCCGGATCGACCGGCACCTGACCCGCCAGAAAAACAAAGTCGCCTGCACGCACGGCCGGCGAATAGGGTCCCCGCGGCGCAGGAACGCCGGGAGGCGAGAGTCTCTCGATCATGCTCAGTGCCCTTCCGCTTCCAGCATGCGTTCGGCCTCGATGGCGGCCATGCAGCCCGCGCCCGCGGCCGTAATGGCCTGACGGTAAACGCGGTCCTGCACGTCGCCCGCATGAAATACGCCGCGGATATTCGTCCGCGCGCCGCCGTGCGAAATCAGATAACCGTCCGCATCGAGATCGAGCTGGCCCTGGAATACTTTCGTGTTGGGGATATGACCGATGGCCACGAAGAGCCCGTCGACTTCCCGGTCCCACGTCTCGCCAGTCGCAAGGTTGCGCAGGCGCACGCCCGTGACGATATTTTGCTTTAGGTCGTATACATCCTCGACCATCGTATTGGTCAGAAATTCGATCTTGGGGTTGGCGCGGGCGCGCTCCAGCATGATTTTCGAAGCGCGGAACGCGTCGCGACGATGCACCAGCGCAACTTCGCGGCCGAAGCGCGTGAGGAAATTCGCCTCTTCCATGGCCGAATCGCCGCCGCCGACCACCATGATCTTTTTCTCGCGGTAGAAGAAGCCATCGCAGGTAGCGCACGAGCTGACGCCGTGACCGATCAGTTTCTGCTCGGAAGGCAGATCGAGCCAGCGTGCCTTCGCGCCCGACGCCACAATCAGCGTGCGAGTCTCGATCCACTCGTCATCCGCCAATCGTAAACGGAACGGGCGATTCAGGAGATCGGCTTCGACGACCTCTCCCTCGCGGTAAACCGCCCCGAAACGTTCGGCCTGCCTTCGCATGTTCTCGATGAGATCGGGGCCATGGATGCCTTCCGGAAATCCCGGGAAATTCTCGACTTCGGTGGTGAGCGAAAGCTGCCCGCCGACTTCATGGCCCTTGATCACCACGGGATTGAGTCCGGCCCTCGCCGTGTAGATGGCGGCCGTGTTTCCGGCGCAGCCGGAACCGATAATCACAACTTTATGCATGGAGATTAATCTCTGAGCCTATCAGATTGAATATGACCCGGCTCCGGATTCGCTTGTGCGGTTTCCTCTGCGTCCGCCCGCCCGGCCTACAGGTTTTTGATGCCGCTCAGCACGCTCGCGATTTCCGAGCTGTCGAGCACGCGGCGTTCCGAGCAGCATTCGCCCTGGGGAATCGGGCTCCCGTGCGGACATGCCGTGGGATGGCCCAGCAGAGTGCAGATGCGGTCAGTCACGTCCGGGCTCAAAATGTGCTCGAATTTGCAGGCGCTCGACTCCACTTCGATCTCGTCGCGGATTGACAGCACGTCCATAAACAGGCGCTCCGCAAGACGATGGCGGCGGATCACGTTGCGCGCACGCTCCTCGCCCGCCGGCGTGAACTGCTCCTCGCCGTCCACGACCGATACCAGTCCGATACCCGCCAGCGTCGTGATCAGACGCCGCCACTGCATCGGCGTGAAATCGGTCGATTCGATGTGGCCGCTCGACTCCCGGCGCATCCAAAGGTGTTCGAGCACCTCGTCGAAATCCTGGTTCTCCTCGGCGGAAAAAACCAGCGTCTCTTTGATGCGCCCGTGATCCAGATTGATGCGGCGATCGGCGAGACGCCCGGCGTTTTCGTCGTGGGTCACCATCACGATCGAACGGCCCTGCGCGTGGAGATCGCCCAGCAGCCGGAAAACGATGTGCTGGTTCTCGGCATCGAGATTCCCGGTGGGTTCGTCGGCCAGAATGATTTTCGGATCGTTCACGAGCGCCCGCGCGATGGCCACGCGCTGCTGCTCGCCTCCGGAGAGCTGCGAGGGGAGGTGCGCGGCGCGGCCTTCCATGCCGACCTGCTTCAGCGCCTGCATGGCGCTCCGCTCGTCCGTCATGCTGTGAAAGAACTGCGCCAGCATCACATTTTCGATCGCAGTGAGGTGCGGGACGAGGTGAAACTGCTGGAAAACGAAACCGACCGTTTCACTGCGGAAGCGCGCCAGATCGGCCTTGCGCAGCTCCGAGGTATCGGTGCCGGCAATGCGCACCGCCCCGCTTGTGGCCTGGTCCAGACAACCGATGAGGTTCAGAAGCGTGGTCTTGCCGGACCCCGAAGGGCCCATGATGGCGATCCATTCGCCCTGCTGCGCAGCGAAGGTGACGCCATCGAGAGCGCGCACGGCTACCGCGCCGCTCCCGTAACTCTTCCGGACATCGACCAGTTCGATAAAAGAACTCACTCGCCCCTCAGAATAACCGCCGGCTGAATTTTCCAGATGCGCGACGCGGCAATGGCGGTCGCAACGGCCGCAACGGCCAGCATAACGCCCGCGACTCCGGCGAAAGCAAGCCAGCTCATCTGAACCCGGAACGCCCCGCCAAAAACTTCCCGGCCGATGGCCGCGGCTGCGAAGAGGCCGGCGGTGTATCCGGCCAGCGTGGCGGCCAGCGCGAGCGTGGCGGACTCGGAAATGAAAAACGCCGCGATCCGGCGTTCCACCCCGCCGAGCGCCTTGAGAATGCCGATTTCCTTCGATCGCTCGATCACCATCTCACTGAAGTTGCTGGTTACGCACAGAGTCGTGATGACAAGAATGATGAGCGTCAGCAGAAAGAGAGCCGCGCGAATCCGCAGCACGACATTCGATTCAGTCTCGGCTACCGCCAGGTTCGTCCGTACGTCCGCCTCGGGGAACTGCCGGGCGAGGGCCGCCCGGACCGCTTCCACCCTGTCGCCGGGAGCGCGGATCTCCACGATGCTCGCGGCGTTGCGAATCCCAGCAAGGTTC
>CAZXCO010000412.1:0-7313 GCA_964639095.1 uncultured Solibacteraceae bacterium | reverse complement strand
GGAAAGCTTCAGGACCGGCAGGGGCGCAGGCGGGTCCACTTTCAGGACCGCGAGGTCCGCCTCCCGGTCGACGCCGACCACCTTCGCCTCAAGCAGCTTGCCGTGGGCGTGAAATTTGGGCGGCTGCCCCGCGGCGCCCGGGTTATCCGGCGGCGAGGCCAGTTGCACGCGAACGCGGCGTGCATTCCGCACCACATGGTTGTTGGTGAGGATGTAGCCGTCCGGGCTGAGGATGACGCCCGAGCCCGAACTGCGCTCTTTGGTCACAAGCCCGGCAGTCGTGCCATCACCGCCGCCGTCCGCATCGTCGTCGGAAATCGTGTATCCAGTTGAAAACACCTGCACGACGGCCCGGCTTACGGTCGCCGACAGGGTCTCGATCGAGTCGCTGAGCTGATGCAGGGAATCTTTCGACGCGGCAAGAGCCGCCACACGGCCCGATTCGGAAGCGCCCGGCCGGGCCTGCTGTCCGAAAGCGCAGAGTCCGGCTACGAAAAAGATAAAGATTGCCCGCGGCATATACCCCCAATATTCACATTTTCAGAGATGAGAAACTGGAGAGGTAAGTTGCCGTCTTCTGCGAAACTTACCCTCGACATCCGGCGATGCGACAGCTTTCCAAACGGACGCAGTACAGTCTTCGCGCTCTCTACGCTCTGGCGCGAAGCTACGGCCAGGGGCCGGTCCTCATCTCTCGTCTTTCTGAAGAAGAAGCGATTCCGAAGAAGTTTCTCGAACAGATTCTCCTCTCGCTGAAGTCGTCCGGTCTTGTTGAAAGCAAAAAGGGCAAGGGCGGCGGCTATACGCTTGTCCGGCCGCCGGAAAAAATTACGATCGCCTCGGTGATCCGGCTGATGGAGGGGCCCCTGGCTCCGCTGCCGTGCGCAAGCGAAACACGCTTTCGCAAATGCGACGAATGCGTCGATATTGAAACCTGCGGCACGCGCATTGTCATGCGCCAGGTTCGGGACGCGATCGCGGAGATTCTGGATTCTACGACGCTGGCGATGGTGTGCGAGAAGGTGGATGAAGCGCGGCAGACACGAGACGATCTGGAAGGCTTCACGTACGAGATTTAGCCGCCACGGGGCCGCCTCCGTAACAACGGTTTAACCTTGCCGTAAATCCGTTTTAACCGCGTGGTGAGAACGTGGGAATTGCGTTCCGGAAATCCTCTGAGCGGGTTCTCGCGATTCCTCATTCCATGCATTTTGCCGGTTCTCCCGGCCTTCGGCCAGTCGCAGGCCGTTTGCCCGCGTCCGGTGCCCGGGGCGATTGCGCGGCCGCCGGTTGAAGTGAAGAGCTCGAACGGCCGTCTGCGCGCCGATTTTTCGCTGCGTACGGGAATCGACGTTTACGGGTTCACAGACTACTGCTACGTTTACGGAAACGACGTTCAGAGCCCTCTTCTTCGAGTATATCCGGGCGACGACCTTATTCTGCATCTGAAGAACGACCTTCTGGCGGCGGCTGGCAATACGTCCGGTCCGGGCCATTCTCACGCGATGGGATCCGATTCCTGCGGGAACGGGCCGGTGACGCCGTCGACGACCAATCTGCACTTCCACGGTCTCGAAGTTCCGCCGGTCTGCCACCAGGATGACGTGCTCCACACACGGATTCAGCCGGGCGACCCTCCCTTCGAATACCGCATGAAAATTCCAGAGGACGCGCCGCCGGGCCTCTACTGGTATCACCCGCACCCGCACGGCTACACCGAACGGCAGGTGCTGGGAGGAGCATCGGGGCCGCTGATCGTGGAAGGGATCGAGCGCGCGCGGCCCGAAGTCGCCGGGTTGCCCGAGCGGGTTCTGGTGCTGCGCGATCAGCCGATCGGCGGGGTTCCCGAAGAAGGCGGCGGCGCCGATGGCGATGAGGCCGGCCTTCCGTCGCTCGATCTGTCGCTGAACTTCGTTCCGGTCCTTTACCCGCTCTACAAGCCGGCGATTCTGCCGGTCCGTCCTTCGCAGCGGGAATTCTGGCGCGTGCTCAATGCCGCTGCGGACACATTCTTCGACCTGCAGCTTGTTTACTGGCCAACCCCGGATACGCATGTGCCCCAGCCGATGCAGGTGGTGGAGACGGATGGCGTACCGGCTGGCGGAGACTTTGCCGCTGCCAGACGAACGTCGATTCTCCTCCCGCCGGGCGCGGGCGCCGAATTCATCGTCACCACACCGCCGGCCGGGATGTATGCGCAGTTCCTCACCCGCAGGTACAACAACGGCCCGCTGGGAGACGCCGACAGTTATCGTGTGCTCGCAAATATTATGAGCGTCGCCGACGCCCCTGAGCCTCCGAAGTTGCCCGCCGCCGCGCCGGCTGAGGCCAGGCCATTCTCCGGTCTGACGGGCCTGCGGCCGGAGCGGCAGCGCAAACTCTACTTTTCCGAAGAGGCGCCCGACCCGAAGCACCCGAAACGGAATGTTTCTTACTTCATTACGGTCGAGGGTCAAAAGCCGAAGGTTTTCGATATGAACTTCACCAAACCGGACATCATCGTCCGGCAGGGAACTGTGGAGGACTGGACGATTGAAAACCGCGCCATGGAGTCACATGTGTTTCATATCCACCAGGTGCATTTTCAGGTGCTCGAAAGGGATGGGCGGCCGGTGCGGGAATCCGCCCTGCGCGATACGATCGATCTGCCCTATTGGGACGGCAAATCGAGCACTTATCCCAGTGTGAAGCTGCGCATGGATTTCCGCGACCCCGCCATTGTGGGCACGTTCATTTATCACTGTCATATCCTCGAGCACGAAGACGCCGGAATGATGGGATCGATCGAGGTGCTGCCGGCCATCCACCGGAAGGGAAAGCCCGCCGCGAGACCCTGAGGCCGGGCTGTTATCGGTTTCTCACTCTTTCGTCAACACAGGGTAACGCCCGAATGCCACTCTGATGTTCACGTACTCCCGGAGCGCCCAGCTCCGCGGAATTCGTGCAGCCGATCGTCAAATCCGATTTTTCAATCGAGGACATATCCGAATGATCTTTCGCCGAAATCATCCATTTTCAGCGCCGGTCTGCGTGGCCGCAATGTTAATGGCGCCGTGCTTTCTGCCCGGCCAGACGAAGACTCCCGCTTCAAAAAAAGCAGATCCAAAGGATCGCTCGACGACGACTCCCATCGAGCACGTGGTGGTCATCTATCAGGAAAACGTTTCTTTCGATCATTACTTCGCCACCTATCCCGTAGCCGCGAACACGGACAGCAGCGAACCATCCTTCTCCGCGGCGCCCAATACTCCGGCCGTGAACGGGCTGACGGGGGCGCTGATGACGAAGAACCCGAACGCCTTTCAGCCTTTTCGCCTGACCCGCGCGCAGGCGGTGACCTGCGATCAGGACCACAACTACAACGACGAGCAGAAGGCCTTCGACGGCGGATTGATGGATAAGTTCGTGGAATCGGTGGGCAGCTCGAGCACGGCCTGCGACGTTGCCGGCTACGGCAAAAATGTGGTCATGGGCTACTACGACGGCAATACGGTAACGGCCCTCTGGAATTATGCGCAGGCCTATGCGATGAGCGACAACTCGTTTTCAACCACGTTCGGTCCGTCGTCGCCGGGAGCGATCAATCTCGTTTCCGGACAGACCCACGGGGCCGTCGTGACGGCCGGCAATGCGGCCGGCAATGTCGGGTCGGGCGGGTCGCTGATCGGCGATGCCCGCCCGGACCCGTCGCTTGACGATTGCACTCTGGCGCCGCCGAGAACCTACGTCATGATGACAGGTAAAAACATCGGCGATCTGCTCAATGAGAAAAACGTGACCTGGGGATGGTTCCAGGGTGGATTCCGGCCGACCTCGACCAATAACGGCGTCTCCGTCTGCGGCGCGCACCATGTCGGGATTGCCGGAGACGATGCGGTGACGACCTCGGGCGATTATATTCCGCACCACGAGCCTTTCCAGTACTACAAATCGACGGCCAACCCGCACCATCTGGCTCCGGGCTCGGTGGCGGACATCGGGAAGACCGATCAGGCGAATCATCAGTATGACCTCAGCGACTTCTTCAGCGCGCTGGACGCCGGCAATCTGCCTGCTGTGAGCTATCTGAAGGCGTCGGCTTATCAGGACGGCCACGCGGGCTATTCCGATCCCCTCGACGAGCAGACGTTCATCGTGAATACGGTCAACGCGCTGATGCGGTCGCCATTCTGGAGCACGACCGCGGTCATCATCGCCTATGACGATTCGGACGGCTGGTACGACCATGTCATGGGGCCGATCATGCGCCAGTCGGCCACTGCCGACGATTTTCTGGAAGGCGCGGGATCGTGCGGGAGTGGCACAACCTCGACCTACCAGGGCCGCTGCGGCTACGGTCCGCGGCAGCCGCTGCTCGTGATCTCGCCTTTCGCCAAAGTGAATTACGTTGACCACACCGTGACGGACCAGTCTTCGATCCTGCGCTTCATCGAGGACAACTGGAATCTGGGACGGATCGGCGACGACTCGGCCGATGCCATCGCGGGACCGCTGAACGGAATGTTCCGGTTCGGGAATCCGCCGGCGAAGCCTCTGATTCTCGATCCCAACAGCGGGCAGCCGGCAAACGGGCACGACGGCGCGACCAAAGCATCCGCCGAGCCCAAAGGCGCATTTACGACGTGGTTCGAGGCGCAACTCGACGGCTCGTCGTCCACCAGCGGCAGTGGACCCTTGACCTACGAGTGGAGGACTTCGCCTTTTTCGCCTCCCGCCAGCATCATCGGAGCGAATACGGCGACACCGATCGTGAGCCTGAACGGCGGCCCGGGGACGTATACGTTCACGCTGGTCGTGACGGATGCGACCGGGGCCCAGTCGGGTGACACCGCGACGGTCATCCTCCAGTAAGCCCGGCGAATTCAGTAAGACTGGCGAAGCAAGGTTGTGGCGCCGGGGGCCTTTTGCCTCCGGCGCCGGCGTTTGCCCGGACCTCTTCTGAATCTTCTTTGTTCCGCAGGTGAAACTTCGGGGCGCACGGCGAATCATTTGATTTGTGAACGAAACGGCGGAGTTCGTGATCCGGCACGGCTACGCCGTTTTGTTCTTCTGGATCCTGGCGGAGCAGGGGGCGCTGCCGATTCCGTCGATTCCCCTGCTGCTGGTGTGCGGCGCGCTGGCGAAGGCGGGACACCTGAGCCCGGCGCCAATTCTCTTCTTCGGCCTTGCCGCCTGCCTGATTGCGGACAGTGCATGGTTTCAGATCGGGCGGATGCGCGGTTCGCGAGTCCTCGGGTTTCTCTGCCGGCTCGCCCTGGAGCCGGATTCCTGCGTCCGCCAGACGGAAAACGGATTCGTTCGCTATGGCGTGCGATTCCTGCTGGTTTCGAAGTTCGTTCCCGGGATGAATGCGGTCGCGGCGCCCCTCGCGGGGACATCGCGTGCCGGATGGGGCCCCTTTCTCTTTTTCGATGCGTTGGGGGCTGTGCTCTTTATCTCAGTTTGGGGCGCCGCCGGCTATCTGCTCAGTAATCAGTTGGACACAGTCGGCGATATTGTCGGGCGCGCCGGCTTCCGCCTGTTCCTGTCGATCGTTTTCCTCGCAGGCGCGTGGATCGCCTGGAAGTTTTTTCAACGGAAATGTTTCTTCAAAAAACTGGCTGTCGCGCGGATCTCCGCCGGCGAACTGCGGAGGATGCTCGACGCGGGCGAACCCGTTGCCGTGATCGACGTTCGCGGCGCGTTGCATTCCGATGAAGAGCAGGTTCCGGGGGCGCTTCGGATCCCTCTCGGCGAACTTGCGCTGCGCCGGCGCGAAATCCCGCGCGATCGCGACGTGGTGCTCTTTTGCGACTGCCCCAACGAGGAATCGAGTGCGCGGGCGGCGTTGATTCTCAAGAAATACGGAATTACTCGCGTACGTCCGCTGGTGGGCGGATCCGGCGCGTGGCGGGCGCTGACCCTGCCCGGGCCGGCGGTGAAAAACCGCTGAGAGCTCTCTTTCTGGCCCAGGTCTCGATCCGGTAGATCAGGAGCATCGCGAGAATCATGCCGTACACCACTGGCAGCCGGATGTCGGACTTGACGAGCCAGTAGTAATGAATGACTCCCGCCGCCGCACTGAAATAGATCGCGCGGTGGAGCCGCTGCCATTTGCGGAAGCCCAGGCGGCGAACCCACCCGGAGGTCGAAGTCAGCGCCAGCGGGATCATCAGCAGCAGCCCAGCCATACCCACCGTGATGAACCGTCGCTTGAGGATGTCCTCCCACATCTGTTCCGTATCGAAAGACTTGTCGAGCCAGATCCATGTCGCGAGGTGGAGGAATCCATAGAAGAACGCAAAGAGCCCCAGCAAGCGGCGAAACCGGATGAGTTGAGGCAGATTCAGCCTGTCGCGCAGCGGTGTGATGCCGAGTGTGATCAGCAGGAACCGGAGCGTCCAGTCGCCGGTCCGGTGGGTGATGAACTCGATCGGATTCGCGGTCAGGTCCCGCGTGTAGATGCGCCACAGCAGATTGGCGAAAGGAATGAGGCAGAGGGCGAAAAGCAGGGCCTTCGTCCATCGGCTCAGCCAGAACTTTTTCATGACACACTCATAGCCGGAACCGGCTCGTACTGCGAAAGGTCAGCTTTTGGGGGCAGCTTAGTAATACTTGAGAAGATCCATGCCCGTATAGAGCTTCGCGACCTGGTCCGCGTATCCGTTGAACATCTGTGTTTTGATGTGCTGGCCGAAGATGCCGACGCCGAGGCGGTCTTCCATTGCCTGGCTGTGGGTCGGATGATCTTTGTGTGGATTCACGTTTGAGTAGAAGCCGTAGGCTTCGGGCCACTCCCTGTTCCATGTGGTGGGTGGCTGTTTTTCGACAAAGCTCACTTTCACGATGGATTTGATGCTCTTGAACCCGTATTTCCACGGTATGACAACACGGAAAGGCGCGCCGCTCTGCGGCGGCAGGGTTTCGCCATACAGGCCGACAGTCAGCAGCGTCAGCGGGTGCATTGCCTCATCGAGCCGAAGTCCCTCGATGTAGGGGAACTGGATATGCGCCTCGCGGGACGAGATCATCTGCTTCGGATCGTAGAAGGTCTGGAATGCAACGTATTTCGCCTTCGACGTGGGCTGCACCTGCTTGAGCAGCGCGCTCAGAGGGAAGCCGACCCAGGGAATCACGAAGGACCAGCCCTCCACGCAACGAAGTCTGTAGATGCGTTCCTCGAGCGGCGCCAGTTTCATAACCGCATCGAGATCGAGAGTCTTCGGCTTGAGGACTTCGCCTTCCAGTGAAACGGTCCAGGGCGATGTGCGGAAATTCCGGGCGCGTTTTACCGGCTCATCTTTGCCCGTGCCGAACTCGTAATAGTTGTTGTA
>CAZXCO010000411.1:0-1882 GCA_964639095.1 uncultured Solibacteraceae bacterium | reverse complement strand
ACCACGCGCTACTACAACGGAGACGATCAGGAACAGGTCTTCAAGATCGGCAACGTGGACGATGGCTGGGTCTTTGAATTGGGCAAGCCGCCGACGGCCATCTACATCCCTTGGAAGTACGATGTCAAATCAAAGGACGGCTATGCCTTCACCGCGCCGGTAGGCCGATTTCAGCCAAACCGGTTCGGACTCTACGATATGGTCGGGAACGCCGGCGAATGGTGTTCCGACTGGTACAGCCCTGAATATTACGCCACTTCTCCTGCCGAGAATCCGCAAGGTCCTGCCGAGGGGGCATATCATGTGATTCGCGGGGGCGGCTGGCACCGCGGCCCCCCTCTGTCCAGTCGCTCCGGTTCTCGAAGGGAGGGCAAGCCACCTTCCCTTGGTCCGTGCCTGGGCGGTTGTCGCGTCCTGCGCGCGCACTCGCCGTAATCGACCGTTGATTGCCAAGTACGTGATCATCAAATTGTGCGAGGCGCCAATCTAGTGCCCCGTCATGTCTGAAATTTGGGGTTGAGTTGAACTGCAGAAATTGGGAACCTTCCTTCCACAAGGAGGTTCCAGTGAACAAGAAGTATATCGTGCGTTTGTCCGATGCGGAGCGTCGGGTTTGTCATGAAACGATCGAGAAATCGAAGGGGAACTCCCAGAAGGCCCGTCGCGCTCGGATTCTGCTGAAGGCCGACGCGGACGGTCCGGCATGGACGGATGATAAGATCAGCGAGGCATTTGGTTGTCGGGTCCAGACGGTGGAGAATGTCCGCAAGCGTTGCGTGATGGAGAGCTTTGAGCTGGCTCTGGAAGGACAGAAGCGCGAGACGCCTCCGACGCCGCCGATTCTGGATGGCGAGGCGGAAGCCAAGGTCATCGCGATGCGGCTGGGGAAACCGCCTGCAGGTTACGGACGATGGACTCTGCGACTGCTCGCGGAACAGGCTGTGGAGCTGGAAATCGTCGACTCGATCAGTCATGAAACGATTCGCAGGACACTCAAAAAAACGGAATGACGAAGCGCAAGATCGAGTACTGGGTGATCCCGCCGGATGCCGATGCCGAGTTTGTCGCCAGCATGGAAGAGGTGCTGGAAACCTACGCCAAGCCGTACGATCCACGGCATCCTGTGGTGACGATGGATGAACAACCCGTGCAACTGATCGGCGAAACCCGCGTGCCCATACCGGCCACGAAGGACCATCCGGAACGGGTTGATTACGAATACGAACGCAGGGGGACCGCCAGCATTTTCATGTTCGCCGAACCGCTCGCGGGGTTCCGGCAGGCGACGGCCCGACTTCGGCGAACCAAAGTCGACTGGGCCATCGAAGTGGCGCAACTGATGGACACGCAATATGTCGACTGTGAACTCGTAACCCTGGTCAGCGACAATCTGAATACCCACACGAAGGGGGCGTTCTACGAGGCCTTCCCTGCCCACCAGGCCCGCGGCTACGTCCGGCGTCTGAACTTCGTCCACACGCCGAAACACGGCAGTTGGCTCAATGTGGCGGAATGCGAACTGAGTTGCCTGACCAGCCAGTGCCTGGCCGGTCGCCGCATCGGAGAACTCGAACTTCTCCAGGCAGAAATCAAAGCCTGGGCCGACAGAACCAACAGGAAGCAACGCGGGATCGATTGGCAGTTCACCATTGAGACCGCTCGCACAAAACTCAAAAAGCTCTACCCACAAATCAAGCTTTGACGGGGCACTAGATCAGTGTTCCTAAATCAACGCAGGTCGGGCGCCGCTGCTGCCGGGGGCAGTTCCGGCACGCGCGACTTGCTGGACGCATGCATCTGGACGGCCTGGTCTCTCACCATCTGCGGAACGGTCAGCGACCAACGCACCGTTGAGTCGCGGTCAAGTTGCAACGGCAGCTTC
>CAZXCO010000410.1:0-2681 GCA_964639095.1 uncultured Solibacteraceae bacterium | reverse complement strand
CGCGGCGGGAATCGCCATCGCCCGCGAGTTTATCTCGTCTCCTTACCGGGTGATCCTGCTTGAAAGCGGCGGCTTTCGCCGGGAACCGCGCGTGCAAAGTCTCTACCGTGACTTTTCCGTTGGCGAGCATTATTACCAGCCGCTCGACGAATGCCGCAGCCGCTTTTTCGGCGGCAGCACAAACTGCTGGGGCGGTATCTGCACGCCGCTCGATGAAATGGATTTTCAGGAGCGTCCCTGGATTCCGTGGAGCGGCTGGCCCACAACGTTCGATGAAATCGATCCGTTCCTGCGGCGGGCCCACCGGCTCTGCAGCACTGGACCGTATCTTTACGATGCCGAAGCATGGGAGCGCATCGGCCTGAACTGTCGCGGCTTCGACCCCGCTCTGTTCCGCCCCTTTGTCTGGCAGTTCAACAGCCGCGCAGGTCTGGAACTCAGCTTCGGCAAACGCTTTCGTTCCGAACTGCGGAGCGCGGCCAACGTCGATGTACTGCTCCATGCTACCGTGACGGAGCTTCTGACAAGCGAAAACGGGCTTATGGTGGAGCGCGCCCGCATTCGAACGCTCGACGGCAACGTTCTTCAGGTTCGCGCCCGGCGATTCGTCCTCGCCTGCGGGGGTATTGAAAATGCGCGCATGCTGCTGGCCTCGACCCGCACGTACCCTGACGGTATCGGCAACGAAGCCGGCCTGGTGGGGCGCTTCTTTCATGAGCACCTTCAGTTGCCCTGCGGCATTCTGACGGCCCGCGAGGTCCCGAGCGAGGCATCGCGCTACTCCCGCCTTTATCCGCTCGGAGGAACGGCGTGCCTGCCCGGGCTTGGACTCGCGCCTGCGGCCCAGATGGCCTGCCGCACCCCCAACGTGAGTCTCTCGATTGACCCGCTCCACGATCGCGAAGGCGCATTCATCCGGCTGCAAAGCCTGCGCTCAAACTTCCGCGCGCGCCGCCTGAGCTTCGATCTGCTGAAGCAGTTGTGCCTGTCCGCCGCGGAGTGCCACGAGTGGGCGCCGCACGCATGGAGACGATTCGTCGAGGGCGATCGCCCGCGCGGGGATCCGCGGCGGTTTATCGTCTTTGCCCGGTCCGAGCAGACTCCAAATCCCAACAGCCGTGTGCTGCTCTCGGGCGAAGCGGATGAGCTTGGCATGCGCCGCGCCGTTCTCGACTGGCATACCACGGCCTTCGACCGCACCGGCATCCGCCTCGCGGCGTCATATGCCATCCGCGAGTTCCGCCGGCTGGGCATCGGCGACATTGTGGAGGCCGAGTGGCTGGCCGGCACAGACTGGCCCGAAGATCTCGCGGGCGGCCCTCACCATATGGGCACGACGCGAATGTCCGACAGCCCGCGGACAGGCGTCGTCGACCGGAACTGCAAAATACACGGCATCGATGGTCTGTACATCGCGGGCAGCTCCGTCTTTCCCACTGGTGGGCATGCCAATCCGACATTGACCATTCTGGCTTTCGCTCTGCGGCTTGCCGAACACGTTCGCGAGTCTCTGACGCGCGATTCTTCGGCAGAGGAGCCGCGGAGCAAAGCGGCGGTTCTCATCGAATCGCGCCCGCAAACTCTGGATTCGCGAACCGTGGATGCACGCACACCAGACCTGTCGATCGTCAACCGCCAGAGCGCGGCCGGGGATTGAGAAGCGGATGCCGCGCCACTCTCCTGGCCACGTCGCGTGCAGGCTCGCGCTCTGCATGCTCCCGGTTTTGCTTCCGGCAGCTGCTTCGCTTCAGGCGGGCGAGGCGGGTCATGTCTATTACGAGCGGCATGCGGCTCCCGACCTCGACCGCTGGACGAACTCTCCCGATCGCATGATGCAGCGCTGGTTTCGCGATCACTTCTTCCGCATGGACGTGTTTTCGCCGTACTTCGATTCGCGCACTTCCTGGTATCCGAATGCTCTCGTGTACAAGGATCTCTATGGCGTCCAGACCAATTCGCACATGTATGGCCGGCATCCGGACTGGACGATGCGCGATCCGCGCGGGCATTCGCTCTACATCCCCTGGAACTGCAAGGGTGGCTCCTGCCCGCAGTATGCGGGCGATATCTCGAATCCCGCCTTTCGCGCCTCGTGGATCGACGAGGCTGCCGCTGACCTGAAACACGGATATCTCGGGCTGTGGATCGACGACGTAAATGCGGAGTTCCGCGTATCGGACGGCTCGGGCAAACCGGCGCCTCCGATCGATCGCGCCACCGGAAAGCCGATGACGTGGGAAGCCTGGCGCGGCTACGTGGCGGCGTTCGTCGAACAGATCCGCAAAGCGTTTCCCAAAGCGGAGATCGTACACAATTCCATCTGGTTTGCCGGCCCTGAAGGCGTGCGGGACCGGGATTCGGCGATTCGCCGGCAAATCGCCGCCGCCGATAATCTGAACATTGAGCGCGGGATCGCGAGCGATACGAATCTTACCGGCGGCACAGGCATGTGGTCCATTCACGCTTTGTTCGACTACATCGACCGGGTCCACGCTTTGGGTTGCGGCGTGACGATCGAGGAATATAACGTCGATCGCGCCGGTCTTGAATATTCGCTGGCCGGATATTTTCTGATCTCGTCCGGTAACGATCGCATCGGCGACGCCGGCTCCAATCCCGGAGACTGGTGGAGCGGATTCGATGTCGATCTGGGAACCCCGATGGGCCCCCGCAGCTATCGC
>CAZXCO010000409.1:0-7675 GCA_964639095.1 uncultured Solibacteraceae bacterium | reverse complement strand
CAGGCTCCTGTGACGGCGGCAAACTCGCTTCCCACTTATCTCACTCCTCCATCTCAGGCAACCCTTGATGCTCTTCCGTTGACGCTCAATCAAATATCGTCGATATCAAATATCCTTCCGGCGTTCGCTGCTGCCGGCTTCACCAATCCCGCGTTTGTCGTGAACACTCCTCAGGGTTACTCCTCGTACAACGGGCTGGCCCTGCAGTTGAACAGGAGGTTCTCGGATAACCTGGAGTTTCAGGGCGCTTACACGTGGAGCCATCTGATCGACAACAGCACGGCGGATTTCAACACCACCGCATTAACCCCACGCCGTTCCCAGGATTTTCAGGACCTCACGGCGGAAAAAGCGTCGTCCGCTCTGGATCACCGGCATCGCTTTACGTTTGCGGCGAATTACGACACCCCCTGGTTCAGAAAATCGAACTGGCTCATGAAAAACGTGATCGGAAACTGGAGCATCGATCCGATCTACACGTACGAGAGCCCGGAATATACGACCGTTCAGAGTGGCCAGGATTCCAATCTCAACGGCGACTCGGCCACTGACCGGGTGATCGTCAATCCATACGGGCAGGACGGAATCGGCAGCACGGTGACACCGCTGAAGAACACCAGCGGACAGACGGTGGCTTATCTGGCGAACAATCCGAATGCTCGTTATATCGTTGCCGGCGCGGGAGCGTACCCGAACGGAGGCCGCAATACCCTCGCAGGCCGTCCGATCGATAATGTCGATCTCAACCTGCTGAAGAACTTCAATATCACCGAGCGCCAGCGGCTACAGTTTGCCGCTCAGTTCTACAATCTGTTCAATCATGCGCAGTTCGTTCCGGGCTTCGTGAATCGCATAGACAATCCGCCGGTTCTCAACAACTCGGCGACAAGCCGCAGTCTGCTGATTCCGGGAAATGTGAACTTCAACAATCCCGAGGCTGTTTACCCCAGTAATGCCCGGATGATTCAACTCTCGCTCAAATTCAGCTTTTAAAGATCCCTCTTGAGACGGTCAGCCGCGTTCGCAAACAAGAAACGAACGCGGCTGATCGCTAGCCGATCCTTCCCGGAACGGCCGTTTCCCCCGTTATACTGAAACCGAGTCCCAGCCCATGCCCCGGCGCCTTTTATACGGTCTCGGTGCGGTCGTCTTCATCCTTTCCGTAACCCTGATTGTGTGGCAGGGCTCCTTCGCCGGAAGCTTCGGCTCGTTCGCTCCCGACGACGCAGACCAGACCTTTCTCTTTTCCGGCATCTCGATCCTGATTTTTCTGATCTTCGTATGGCTCGGCTTCATGCTGGTCCGGCTCCTCTGGAAGCTCTGGATCGAGCGGACAAGCGACCGCCCGGGGTCGCGCATCAAGACCAAGCTTGTGGTTGGCGCGCTGCTGCTGAGCGTGATGCCGGTGTTCTTCATGGTGCTGTTCAGCGTGGAAGTGCTGAATAACAGCATCCGCAAGTGGTTCAATCTCCCCGCCGAGCATGAGCTGGTGGATTTCGACCGCATCGCGCGCGCACTGGAACGCCAGACGCAGGATAACGCCAGAGCCGTGGCCGAGCTTCTCGCGTCCACTCCCGAAGCGCGGCTTGTGATCGCCCGGCGCGACCCGACTCTCGCGGGCTATTCCGCCGACTGGCTGGCCCAGTTCTGCACCTCGCATGGCATCCTCGCGGCCAGCATCGTGAGGGCCGGCGATCAGAACCCAATCGTCCGTTACGGTCAGTTTCCGGGACCGAAGCAGGCGGCGGTCACGGTCCGGCTGCCGCTCGTATTTCCGTCCACGAATACGACCGTCACCAACGGCTGGATTCAGATTGCCGTGGCCGTTCCGGTGGATGTGGTGCAACAGAAGAAGGCGATCGACGAGTATCACCGAGCGTTCGGGGCACTGCGCGCGCAGCAAAAGGCGGTCCGGCGAAACTATCTTTTCCTTCTGTTCCTGATCGCACTCTTCATCCTCTTCGTCGCGACGTGGCTGGCGCACTACCTCGCCCGGCAGATCAGCGGACCAATCTCCGCCGTTCTGGGCGCAGTTGAGGAGGTCAGTAAAGGAAATCTGGGGTATCGCGTCAAAGTCACGGCGGTGGACGAGCTCGGGCAACTCGTCAGCGGCTTCAATCGCATGACCGGCGATCTCGAAGCCAATCGCACGGAGATCGAAGCCAGGCGGCGCTTCACCGAGGCCATTCTCGAAAGCATCCCGACGGGGGTCATCTCGGTGGATTCGGGCGGCGCCATCCAGCTCGTAAACAAGGCGCTGGCGGAAATCTTCCCCGATGCCGATCCGCGCAGCGCGAAGCGTCTGGAAGATCTGTTCGCGCGCGAGGACGCGGCCGAGATCCGCTACCTGATGAACCGCGCCCGCCGCACCGGCCATGCCAACCAGCAGCTCGAAGTGAAGTCGGCGCGCAGGACCCTGCATCTGGCAGTCACGGTATCGGCGATTGAGGGGCGTCGCGGATCCGGATTCGTAATCGTCATCGAGGATACGAGCGATTTGTTGCGGGCCCAGAAGATCGCGGCATGGAGCGAAGTCGCGCGGCGCGTGGCGCATGAAATCCGAAACCCTCTGACTCCGATTACGCTCTCTGCGGAACGCATCATCCGCCAGGTGAACCGCCACTGGGCGGGCTTGCCGCAGGCGGCTTTGTTGCAGCCTTCTTCGCCACACCCGTCTTCGCCACACCCGTCTTCGATGGACAAAATCGTGCTCGAGTGCGCCGAGACCATCCTCGAGGAAACGGCCTCCGTGAAGCGTCTGGTCGATGAGTTCTGGGAATTCTCGCGCCTTCCGGCAGCCCGGCCCGTCACCTGCGATTTGAACGATGTCGTGACGAGCGGGCTTGGCGTTTTCACCGGCCGCCTCGAAGGCATCGAACTCCAGGTGGATCTCGCGCCCGGCCTGCCACAGGTGGCGGTCGATCCCGAGCAGTTCAAGCGCGTGGTCGTGAATCTGGTCGACAACGCCGCCGAGGCCATGCAGGAGTCTTCTCCGAAGATTCTTACGGTGCAGACCCGCCCCGGCGCCGGCGACACCGTGGAAATCATCTTCGCTGATACCGGCTGCGGCATCACGCCCGAGCAGAAGGAAAAACTATTCCTTCCCTATTTCTCAACCAAGGGCCGGGGAACGGGACTCGGTCTGGCGATCGTGAGCCACATCCTCACCGAACACAACGCGAACATTCGAGTGGAAGACAACAAACCGTGCGGAGCCTGGTTCACGGTGGAAGTGCCGGCCGCGACGGCCGACAAACAACCGGCCCCGGCCACCGCTCCCGCGCTCGTCTGACACGCTGTTGGACACTGAAAGAATACCGGCGAGGCTCATGAAGACTTCCCGCATTTTGATCGTTGACGACGAACCGGGTATCCGGCATTCGCTCGCCGGCATTCTGGAGGACGAAGGCTATCGCGTCGAGGCAGTGGAGACCGGCGAGGCCTGCCTGGATCTTCTCGCCCGCTCCATCTTCGAGCTGGTCATTCTGGATATCTGGCTGCCTGGTATCGATGGACTGGAGACGCTCCAGCGCATTCAGGCGATCCCGCAGGCGGACCGCCCGGTGGTCGTGGTGATCTCGGGCCATGGCACGATCGAAACCGCCGTGAAGGCCACCAAACTCGGCGCGTACGATTTTCTCGAAAAGCCTCTTTCCATCGACCGCGTGCTGCTGGTGGCGAAGCACGCACTCGATCACCGGCGTCTGCGCCTCGAAAACGACCAGTTCCGGGAGGCGGTTGTCGGCGCTCCGCATATTGTGGGCGACAGTGTCCCGATGAAAGCCCTCCGCCAGCAGCTCGCGCTCATGGCGGGAACCAACGGCCGCGTACTGATCTACGGCGAGAGCGGCACAGGCAAAGAGCTGGCGGCCCATGCGCTGCACGCCATGAGCCCCCGCGCTTCGAAGCCGTTTGTGGAAGTAAACTGCGCCGCGATTTCCGAAGGCCTGATTGAAAGTGAGCTGTTCGGGCACATGAAAGGCAGTTTCACGCTGGCGCACGAGCGCAAGGTAGGCAAGTTCCAGAAAGCCGACGGCGGAACGCTGTTTCTGGACGAAGTAGGCGACATGAGCCTGCGCACGCAGTCGAAAGTGCTGCGCGCGCTCGAAGACCAGCGCTTCGAGCCTGTCGGCGCATCGGAGTCCATTCAGGTCGATGTCCGGGTTGTGGCGGCCACGAACAAAAATCTGGAAATCGAAATCGAAAGGGGCAATTTCCGCGAGGACCTGTTCTACCGGCTCAACGTCATTCCGTTCCACGTGCCCCCGTTACGCGAGCGCAAAGAGGATATTCGCGCGCTGGCCGAGTATTTCCTCGAGGAGTTCGCGCGCGCTTATGGGCGCAAGCCGAAGGAACTGACGCCTCAGGCGGTGCAGGCGCTCGAGGCGCATCACTGGCCGGGCAATGTGCGGGAACTCCGGAATCTGATCGAGCGGATTGTAATTTTGAACCCGCAAACCAGAATCGATGCGCGCCATATTCCGCTGCATATCGCACGAAAGCCGGCTCAGGGCCGGCAGCCGGAGCGATATGGCAGCCTGCAGGAGGTTCGCGAGGCTGCCGAGCGCGAATACATCCTGAAGAAGCTGGAAGAAGCGAACGGCAACGTCAGCCGTGCGGCGGAGATGCTCGGTCTGGAACGGAGCAATCTTTACCGGAAAATGCGTGCGCTCGGGATCGCCCCGCGAGAATAGATCCGCTATTCCGCGTCGTGAAGATTGTGGTGAATCGCGTAGAGCGCAAGTTCTAGACGATCGGACACGCCCAGTTTGTCGAAAATGTTGTGCAGGTGGTTCTTGACCGTCTGTTCGCTGATGAACATCCGCTCGGCCATTTCCTTGTTTTTGAACCCCTGCGCCACCAGAACGACAATTTCGCGTTCGCGCGCGCTTAAAGCGCCGGTCTGCTCCCGCAAGCCGAGCCGGGCGCCGGAATTCACGCTCGGCGGCGAGCCCTTCTTCGCCAGGCGGCGGATCACTTCGGCGGTCGTGACCCGATCCAGCCAGAATTCACCGATATGAACTTTGCGAATGCACTTGATGAGCAGTTCGGTGGAGGTCTGCCGCGGAACGATTCCACAGCAGCCCTGACGGACCGCGTCGACGAAATCCTCCTTCGATTCCTCGTCCACCAGCATGATCACCCGCGGCTTCGTGTCCTGAATTGCCGCGAATATCTTGTGGCTGTTGGCTGACGTGGCCGGCCATCCCAGCAGGACAACGTCCGGCTGCAGCTTTCGGATGGCTTCGATGGCGGCTACGACCGTATCCGCGCACGCCACAACCTCGATCCCGGGCTGGGCATTGAGGACGTTGCTGATCCCGTCCCGGAACAGATTCCGATTGTCCACGAGGAGCACTCGGATTGATGCAAGGTTGCCGGCTCCGACTGACGCTCCCTCGACTCCCGTCAAAATTGACACCACCAATCGATCCCTGATATTAGGATTCTTCATCACAATTCTAGGGTCCTAGTACCTCGAAGTCAACAGCGATACTGAAAACACGTGAACTGTAGCCATTTTTCATTGCATCCTGCGGCGATGCCGGACATTCGATAGAGTTGAATTGCGCACATGGAATCGAGCGGGAGACCCGCTGCGAGATCGAAAAAATGAAACATGACTTGGCGGAGGTCGAATATCAGCGCTTCTGGAGGGCGCTCCAGCAGTTCGGCCTCAACGCTTACGAAGCACGTTCCTATCTGGTGCTGCTGGGGCACTCGCGGTTCAAGGCGCTCGAACTGGCGCCGCGAGCCCACGTTCCGCGGCAGAAGATTTACGAGGTCCTTGACAGCCTGGTGGAAAAGGGTTTCGCGCGCGTGGTCCAGGACCGCACCAAACTTTTTTCCGCCGTGGAGCCGAACCTTGCCCTGCCGGCATGGCTCGCGCGCAAGCGCCAGATCGCCGAACAGGAGCTGACCGACCAGGCGCGCTCGGCCAACAACCTGATGGAGGACCTGAGCGGTTTGTACTCCGAAGGAAAGGGCGGCCGCGGGACGCTGGACTTCCTGAGAATCGTCTCCGAGCCGACCCAGACCGCTTCGGAATACCGGCGGATGCTCGGCGAGGTGAAAACCGAATACCTGGAGTTCTCGCGCCCTCCCTACGCGGTCGACCCGCTCGACGAGATGCTGGTCAAGCAGGCCCGCGGGAAAGGCATTTCGTGCCGCCTGCTGATCGAATCCGGCACTCTGGACGATCATCACCGGCACCGCCTCGCAGAATACGCCGCGGCGGGAGTGGAGATCCGGCAATCGTCCTCGCTGCCGCTGAAACTGGCTTTGTTCGATGGCCGCAACGGGCTGATTGCGCTACTCGACCCGGTCATCAGCAAGCCCACCTGGACTTCGCTCGTCTTCGATCATCCCGGTCTGGCAGAGGCCATGAAGCACCTTTTTGAGGACCGGTGGCAGCGCGCGACGGAATTCGGAGAGCCCGCACACGCCTGACGGGGTCCTCAAGCCGGCTGCGGAGACGATAATTTCTGAGATGAGCGGAATTCGCCTGATAGTGAATGCGGACGACTTTGGTTTCACGCGCGATGTGAACGAAGGAATCGTTGAGGCGCATCGCAAGGGGATCCTCACGTCGACCACCCTGATGGCCAATGGCGATGCCTTCGAGGATGCCATCCGGCTGGCCCGTCAGACGCCATCGCTCGATGTAGGCTGCCATCTGGTGCTCGTTCAGGGAAAAAGCGTCGCGGATCCCGCGCGCGACCTGCCGTCGTCTCTGACTGAGCTGGCGTCCGCACTGCTCCGGAGACGAATTCCCGTCTATGAGGAGCTTCTCGCTCAGGTGCGGAAGATTGTCCGGGCCGGCATACGGCCAACCCATCTCGACACGCACAAGCATACGCATCTGCTGCCGCCGGTTCTCGGTGCTGTCGCGCGTCTCGCGCACGAATTCCGGATTCCCTGGGTGCGGCGGCCGTTCGACTTCGGCACCGAAGCCGGCGCCCGTGTCACGAAGAGCGCGGTCGCCATCGGAATGCGGGCGACGCGCCCCGGGTTTCGGAGGACTCTCGCGGGACTGAAAATGACCGATCATTTCGCCGGGTTTCAGACCACCGGCGAGCTCCGGCAGACGAATCTCATCGGAACGCTCCAGAAGCTGCCTCCGGGCCTGACGGAGTTGATGTGCCATCCCGGAAAGCTGGGTCCGGAACTGCGCGCCGCAGCCACCAGGCTGAAAGAGAGCCGCGAGATCGAACTGGAGGCGCTCGTGTCGCCGGATGTGCGGCGGACGATAGACGAGCGGCAAATTCAACTGGTGAACTATCGTTCGGCATGACGGAACGCGGCCTGGGACAAGAAGTACTGGACGGTAGAATACGGTTTTGAGCTCGCACCACCAGTCGACCGCGTTGATCACTGGAGCAGGGCGCGGAGTCGGCAAGCGCCTGGCGATTGGCTTCGCCAAGGCAGGCATGCGCGTCGGACTCGTCGGCCGCAGCCAGGGTGAACTCGACGTCACCAAACTCGAAATCGAACATGCCGGCGGCAGCGCATACCGGCTGCGCGCGGACGTGAGGGACTTTGAACAGCTCTCGGCGGCGGTCGATCGCCTGACGGATGTTGCTGGAGAAGTGCACGTCCTCGTGGCGAATGCCGCCGTTCTGGGCCCGATCGGCCCCTTTGCGGAACACCGGCCGCGGGACTGGAAAGAGGTCTT
>CAZXCO010000408.1:0-11108 GCA_964639095.1 uncultured Solibacteraceae bacterium | reverse complement strand
GCCACTCCTTTTCCGCGCTCCCCGACTTCGCCCACCGGGCCGACACAGGCGGGGCAGCCCGCATCGCAACCGCAACTCCCGATCAGTTCCTGCGCCTGCGCGAGCAACCGGTCGCTGAGATGAAACAACGGAGCGCTCAGTCCCACGCCTCCCGCATAGCTGTCGTAGAGGAAAAGATCCGGCTCCCAGGCCGTCAGCCCGCCGGAAATCTCCTCTGTCAGCGCGATTCCGAGATCCCGCGGTTCGCACATCAACAGCAGCGACGCCACTGTCTGCAGCGCATGACCGAGTCCGTTCAGACCGCTTTGCCGTTCCACAGGCGTGTATTGCTCAAAGCCTGCAAGAAATGGCGCCGGGAAATGCAGCCAGAACGCGCTCGTGTGCATCTCCTGTTCGGGCATCGAGAGCCTGCCCGAGCCCACGTTCTCGTTCGTATAAAACTTGATTTTCTTGAAGCCGACGATCTGACGGTTCACCCGGACGTCCCCGTAAGCGCGCTCGACCCCTTCCGCCACAGCCGCCTTTTCGAATGCCCGGAGCGCTTTCACCTGGGTGTAATCGATGGCATCCGTGTAGTAGTCGCTCTCCACACGCTTCACACAGGCCTTGCGCTCTTTGAAGTCGAACCGCTCGACGTGGAATTGCTTCGCCTCGTGCAGGTAGATGGCTTTCTCATGCAGGGTTGTCAAGGCCGCGGTATAGGAGACTTCTCCGATTACTTTCGCTTCCCCCGTGATGTCCACCACGACGAAGTTATCGCTCGATACCGATCGCAGACTGACGGCGTTGGCGGGATAGCTGTCCGAGGTCCAGTGCCAGCAGTCGCCCGATAAATGCAGCAGCCCCGATTCGGCCAGAAAAGCGCACATCTCCGCCACCGGATGCGGGCCAAAGCGCTCGCCGTCCCGCAACGGCAGCTCGAAGACCGCGCATTTCAGGTGGTTCATAAGAATTTCGAGGTTGTCGGGGTTGATATACGCATGCTCGGGCATCCGGTCGAAGAGATATTCCGGATGCTCCACCACGTACTGGTCAAGGGGCGCGCTCGACGCAACCAGGATCGCAATCGATTCCCTGTGACGGCGCCCCGCACGCCCGGCCCGCTGCCAGGTTGAGGCAATCGTCCCGGGATAGCCAGCCATCAGAACCGCGTCGAGCGAGCCCACGTCGATGCCGAGTTCGAGCGCATTCGTCGCCACAACGGCGCGAATCTCACCGGCGCGCAGCCGCTTCTCGATTTCGCGCCGTTCGCGCGGCAGATAACCGCCCCGATAGCCCCGCACGGATTCGGTCGGAAGCCGGCCCTTGTCGCACGCGTCCTTCAGATAGGTCACCAGGATCTCGGTCGCCAGCCGGTTATTCGCAAAGACCAGCGTCTGCTGCCTGCAATCGAGCAATTCCAGCGCAAGCCGGCGCGTCTCGTTGATGTAGCTGCGGCGGATGCCCAACTGGCGATTGACAACCGGCGGGTTGTAACAGACGAAGACCTTTTCGCCGGCCGGCGCGCCATTGCGGTCGATTGCCTCGAACGGCGCTTCGAACAGCGATTCGGCAAGCTCCCGCGGATTGGCGATGGTCGCCGAGCACGCGATGAACTGCGGCTTTGACCCGTAAAAATCGCAGATCCGCCGCAGCCGGCGCATGATGTTCGCCAGATGGCTGCCGTAGACCCCGCGATAGTAATGCAGCTCGTCGATCACGACGTAGCGCAGATTTTCGAACACCTTCGCCCATTTCGTGTGGTGCGGCAGAATGCCGGTGTGCAGCATGTCCGGATTCGTCAACACGATATTGGCGCGCTGCCGGATGGCGCGCCGCGCGTCCTGCGGAGTATCGCCGTCGTAAGTAAACGCGCCCGCCCCCGATCTTCCGGCATCCGCACCGAGAGCTTCGATCAGGCCGTGCAGCTCATCGAGCTGGTCTTCGGCCAGCGCTTTGGTGGGAAACAGATAAATGGCGCGGGCGTCCGGCTCGACCGTGAGCCGGTTCAGAACCGGGAGGTTGTAACAGAGCGTTTTTCCGCTGGCCGTCGGGGTGACGATGACCACGTTCGAGCCTTCAGTAACGCGCCGCCAGGCCTCTGCCTGATGACTGTAGAGCCGCTCGATGCCGCGCGCCTCGAGTACCGCGCGCAATTTCGGGTTCAGTTCGTCCGGGAAATCGGTACATTCGGCCGGGCGGGCAGGCGTGCGCCGGATGTGGCGTACGGGCCCATCGGCCTCGCGGGCCATGCGTTCGAATTTGCCGAGAATGGGCGCCAGGTCTCCATTGGCCGGCGCGAGCGGCGCTTCGCCGGCGGCTGTCCCGGGTAGTGCCCCGAACAACGGGAGAAGAGCCGGGTTTTCAAGCATTCGCCTTTTCTTTGCCTCGGTGATTTACCTTAGCACAGTCAGGCGCCGGGTTTTTCCGCGTAAGCCCAGGGCAGATAGGCGGCCCCATACAAACCGGCTTCGTTTCCAAGCGCGCCCTTTACAAGCCGGGTGTCCGTTGTGCTAAATGAAAACGACCGGCGCCGGACCTCCTCCAGCATGGGGGGTGCGAAAAGGTCCCACGCCCCGATCACGCCTCCGCTCAAGAGGTACAGCGGAAAGTTGAAGGTATTGACCAGCATCGCGAGCACGATGCCGAGGGACTCGCCCATGGAAACGAAGATTGTTTTCGCCTTTTCGTTCCCTGAGACAGCGAGATCGTAGACCTGCCTGGCGCTCAGCCCGTCGCCCAGCCCCAGAAGCTTCGCCATTGCGGTGATCGCGGTCGCGGACGCATGTTTTTCCACGCATCCCCGATTCCCGCAGCCGCAGGGATTCCCGTTCGGGACCACGGTAATGTGCCCCAGTTCGGCGGCCATTCCGAGGAAACCGCGCAGCACGCTGCCATTCGACACGATTCCGCCTCCGATGCCGGTTCCGAGCGTCAACAGGACAAGGTCGTCCACAGTCCGCCCGGTCCCGATCCACTTTTCCCCGAGAGCGGCGGCATTGGCGTCGTTTTCCAGAACCACCGGCGCTCCGAGGCGCCGGCTCAGCTCATCCCGGATGGGGAAATTTTCGAGCGAAGCGAGATTGTTGGAATTCCGGATCACCCCTTCTTTCAGCAGGATGAATCCTGGTACGGCGACCCCGATGCCCGAAAGCTGAGAAGTACCCAGCCGCTCGCGGAGCGTCTCGATCGCCTCGACCATTTCATTCAGAATGGCCTCGCGGCCGGCGGAATAAGCGGTTTTGCCCGAAACGCTGTCGAGCATGGTTCCGTCCCGCGACACTGCGGCAGCTCGCAGGTTGGTGCCGCCCAGATCCAGACCGATGTTGAATTCAGATGCGGTTTTCATGGTGTGGAGGCTCGCGCCTCATGGTACTACTACCGGGACGGGCGATCACGTATCTTTTGTGTCTGCGGGATTTAATGGCATCGCCGGCGGAGAAAGGGTCCGATTTTCTGTCCGTCCCGAAACACTGGTTTCGCACGTGACGTCAAATAGAGCAGTGGAAGTCCCGCTGACAGAGTGGGGGGAAGTAAATGGACCGATCCTATATCGACGTTCCCGGCTTTGGAATGCATGAGTTGCCGCCACTGCTCGTGCGCGGTGTTCCGGAGGAGACCAGCCGCGCCGAGGTAGTCGAGCGTGCCGCCGCGCTGGTCGAAGCCGAAGACATGCTCCTCGACGCCCCGCCCGACACCCTCGAACACCGGAAGCTCGATCTCGCCCTTCATCTGGCGGATCAGTATTTCGGCCTGCTCGCGCACTGGGAATGGGGAGATTCCGTCATCGAGTGGATTCGCCAGTGCGAAATCACCTTCGCAGCGACGAGCACTCTGCGCCCGCTGCTGAGCGAGGACGTGTGGCCTCACGCGGCTCGCAGCAGCTTCGTCGACCTGCTGCTCGACAAGCATGTGCCGACCCCCGGGGTGACCCTTGACCGCGCCGTAGGGCTCCGTCTGACCTTTCGGCAGCCTCCTCCCATCGACTGCTGCTCAAATCAGTTCCTGTTCTTCCTGAACGGCCGTCTCGCCGGGGCTGCCTATGAAACCTGGGCGCGGATGTTACCGGAATCCACCGGCCATCTGCCCCCTAACCGGTTTTATTTTGAGGTTCACGACCTGCGGCCGCAATAAAACTTGCGCTGTTTACCAGGGTTAACTCTACAGATTCAGCGCGGTTTCGACGATGAAGCAAACAGTATGCTTGCCATCGTCGGAATTCTCATCGTTTTCGGATCGGTCGTCGGGGGCTTTCTCATGGAGCACGGGAAACTGCCCCTCCTGGCGCAGCCTGCGGAACTGGTCATCATTGGCGGAGCGGCTGTGGGCACGCTGCTCGCCGCCAATCCTCTCAGCCTGATTTTCCAGATTTTCAAGAGCCTGACCAGCATCGTCGGCGGGAGCCGCTTCAGCAATGCTTTCTATATCGAAAGCCTCAAGATGTTGAGCGATATTTTCCAGTTCGCCCGCAAAAGCGGCATGGCGAAGCTCGAAGACGACATCGAAAATCCCGAAGGAAGCGCTCTTTTCTCCAAATTTCCCGGCGTGGTCAAAGACGAGCACGTCCTGCATTTCATTTGCGATACGCTCCGGACCGCCGTCGCGGGTGTGGTGGCTCCCCACGACCTGGACGTTCTGGTTGAGGAAGACATCGAAATTCGCCGCCATGCCAGTTCCGCTCCGGCGCGCGCCCTGGCTACGGTTGCCGACGCGCTTCCCGGTCTGGGCATCGTGGCGGCGGTCCTTGGAATCGTGCTGACGATGGGAGCGCTCGGCGGCCCACCGGAGCAGGTCGGCCAGAAGGTGGCGGCGGCCCTGGTCGGAACCTTCCTCGGAATCCTCCTCTCCTATGGGATCGTTTCCCCTCTCGCGTGCAATCTTCAACACCATGTTGAGGCTGAAGGTCAGTATTATCAAGTACTTCGGGCTGGCATTCTGGCCTTTGCCCGAGGCATGGCGCCCATGATTTCCGTCGAATTCGCGCGGCGTGCAATTCCACATGATGTGCGGCCGACCTTCAAGGAAATGGAAGATGCCTGCAAGGGACGCCCCGCAGCCACAACTTCGAAAGCCGCAGCCGCATAAGAGGCGATTCCGATGCCCATGCAAAACGCACATCCCGTCATCATCGTCCGGAAAAAGAAAGCCGCCCAGCACGCACATCACGGCGGCGCCTGGAAGGTTGCCTATGCCGACTTCGTGACCGCCATGCTCGCGCTCTTCGTAGTCCTGTGGCTGCTGAGCAGCAGCCAGCAGGTGCAAAAGGCGGTCGGCGGGTACTTCACCGATCCCTCGGGCCGGGCGAGGGACATCGGCAACGGGCTCAAGGGTTCCGGAAGTGAGTCCATTACGCTGCGCAAAGACGAAATGAACCAGATCAAAGACAAGCTCCAGCAGGCCATCCGGAGCACACCCGTGCTGCAAAAAATTCGCGAGCATGTGATCTTTACCGTCACCAGCGAAGGCCTGCGCGTGGAACTTCTCGAAGGCGAGGGATCCACATTTTTTGAATCCGCCAGCAGCCAGCCCACCGAATTCGGAAAGGATATTCTGAAGAAACTTGCCAAGGAAATCGGGAAATTGCCCAATAAAGTCACACTGGAAGGCCATACCGACTCGCGGCCTTTTCCAGGCGGCGCGGCATATACCAACTGGGAATTGTCGTCCGACCGCGCCAACGCGGCCAGGCGCTGGATGCTGGAGAACGGAATGCGGCCCGATCAGGTCACACAGGTTCGCGGCTACGCCGATTCGAGCCCGCGTGATCCTGCGCACCCGGCCGCCGCATCGAACCGGCGGGTGACCCTCGTGATTCAATACATGCCGGACAAAGATGCCGATATAAAGTCCCACCGCGCATCCTGACACCCGACACTGGCACCCGACAAATGCAGGAAAAATCAGTACCCAACCGGTTTTAAACGGAATTCTGACAATCGCGTAACTCTTCGACATCGCTGAACACTCTATTCCAGTCTGTGTGCTTGTTTGCACATGCCAGCCTGGTTTTGCCCTAAAATTGCTGTGTACACCGCTACAGGGCAACCTGACCGGATGAACGAACCAGCTCCACGACGCGAGACTTTGTTCGAAGACTGCGAGGTTGGCAGGTTGACCGCTGTGAATGACGACCGCTTGGCGCGCCTGAAGGTCCTGATCGTGGATGACGATCCGGTAGACCGGGAAGTCTTCCGGCACTACCTCGACGGCGATCACCCGGGAAGTTTCCTTTACGCCGAAGCGGCCAGCGGGGAAGCCGGCCTTCGCCAATTGCGTGAGTTCACGCCCGATTGCGTGCTTCTGGATTTTCAGCTTCCGGACATGGACGGGCTGAACATGATCCGCCTGCTCCATGAGGATCGTGATTTTCTCCCCTGCGCCGTCGTGATGCTAACCGGAATCGGCAGCGAAGAAATTGCAGTCGAAGCCATGAAACTGGGTGTCATGGATTACATGGCCAAGGGTCCGGCCAGTTCGAAATCGCTGGCGAGGACAGTGGCCAGCGCAGTTCAGCGCTTTCGTCTGCAGCAGGAAAACACCCAGCAGCGCCTCGCTCTGGAACAGCGCAATCTGGAACTGGAAGTCATCCGCCAGGAACTGTTCGAGGAAAAGGAGCGCTACCGCATCCTGACGGAAGCGATTCCTCAGCTCGTCTGGACGGCTGACGCCGGTGGCCGCGTCCTCTACGGGAACCAGCGCTTGTGGGATTTCACCGGGAAGGCCAATGCGCGCGCGTGGGACCTCGAAAGCCTTGTCCATGCGGATGACAAAACCCTCCTGAAGGCCAGATGGCTCGAAGGAGTGGCTTCCGGCGGCGCCTTTGAGACGGAACTGCGCCTCTGGCGCGCCCAGGACCAGACCTGGCGCTGGCATCTGATGCGGGCCGTGCGGATGCGGCCCGACGAAGGGCCCGTGCACTGGTTTGGCACCTTCACCGACATTGAAGACCAGAAACGCGCCGAAGAAGCCCTCCGCCAGCGGGAGAAGCTCGACAGCGTCGGACTTCTGGCGGGCGGCATTGCGCACGACTTCAACAATCTTCTGGTGGGAATCATGGGCGGCGCCAGTTTTGCGCTGGACTCGCTGGATCGGGAGCACCCCGCCTACCCGATGCTCGAAATCGTGATGAGTTCCAGCGACAGAGCGGCCCGGCTGACGCAGCAATTGCTCGAGTACGCGGGAAAGATTCAGGTGCTCCTCGAAGCGGCCGATATCGAGCGGGTTCTCTGGACGGCCTGCGAGGCCGCGCGAGACTCGATTCCCCGAAATATTCGTCTGCACTTCGAGCCGGCAAAGGACATTCCCATAATCGAGACCAACGCCGGGTATCTGCAGCAGATCGTGCTCCACCTGGTGACCAATGCCGCTGAAGCGATCGGGACGCAAACCGGCGTCATCACGGTGAAATCCGCGACGGAGGTGATTCCCGAGGGCAAACCGCAGTCGAACGCCCTCGGATACCAGCTCCCGGCTGGATCCTATGTTCTGATCGAGGTGTCGGATTCCGGCCCGGGAATGAACGACCACCTGAAAACCCACATTTTCGATCCGTTCTTCACCACGAAGTTCACTGGCCGGGGATTGGGACTGGCGGCCGTGCAGGGAATCGTGCGCGCGCTCGGCGGCGCAATTCGCGTCAACAGCGCGACCGGACGCGGGAGCACCTTCCAGGTGCTCCTTCCGCTGCGGGAGCCTTCGGCGAACGTGCGTGACGGGTCAGGAAATGGATTGGAGGCCGGTGGCGCTGCCGGCTGATTCGCGCGGGCAGGAGGCTCTTGAGACCCGGACCCTCCTTACCGAACTGACCGAATTCAGCATTCGGGCGGGTCACGATCTGCTTGGTCCGCTGAATCAGGCGGGCTCGCTTCTCGCACTCTTCATCCGCCGTCACAAAGCCGAGGTCGGGGCCGAGGGCGACGAGTTGCTGAACTACCTCCAGACGGCTTCGGACCGGATGGAGAACGTTGTCGCGGGCGTCCGGAAGTATTTCGAGATCGCCGGGCGGCGGCCCGACTTCACCTCCGTGGACCTGAACGTGTCGCTTGCTTCCTCGCTTGCATCACTGAGGCAGGCGGTCTCGGCGAGCGAGGCAGTCGTGGATTCCGATCCCCTGCCAACGGTATCCGCGGATGCCATCCAGATGCGGACGATGTTCGAAATTCTCATCGGCAATTCGATCAAATTTCAAAAGCCCGGCACGCCTCCGCGCATCCGCGTTTCCGTGCGGGCCCACGGCGCCCCGGGTTTCCACACGATTGCAGTCGAGGATAACGGCATCGGCTTCGATGCCGAGAATGCCGAGTCCGCCTTTCAGCCGTTCCGGCGGCTGAACGGCCGGGAATATCCAGGGGCTGGACTCGGTCTGGCGATGGCGAAACTGATTGCCGGCATGCACGGGGGCACGATTCTGGCCGCGCCGTCGGAGGGCGGTGGAACGACCGTGGAGTTCACGGTGCCGGTTCTGGAACAGACCTGAGGTCCCGCTCGGCTATTCCTTGATGACCTTCACCATGTAGTAGCTGACCGAGGGGGAGACTTCCTTGAACCAGTGGGGCGTCCCCGCGGGAATGGTGACCACGTCACCCTTGCTCAGATGATGCGTCTCGCCGCCATTGATGCTGGTTCCCAGCGTTTGACCGGGCCGCGTGGATTTTCCGCCGACCACCGTTCCGCCCGTGACGAAAGTCGCCGCTCCGTCCGTGATGTAGAAGATGTCCGTCTCTTTCTCGTGAACCTCGACCTGCCCGGCTTTGGCGCGGTGGACGCCCGACACGCTGTAGCCTTCTCCTTTCGCCAGCGCGCCGCCCTTCATGACTGCGGGCGCCACCTTATCGGCCGGCACGTACGTGACGTCCGCTGCAGTCAGCAGGCCTGTGGAAACCAATGCGCCGATCAGGCAGAACAAATATTTCATCTTCTTCATACCCTCACTTTGCATCAAGATTACCACCGGAATACCGGCAGGCCGGCAGTTTCCCCAATCGACACCGTTGCACTGGTCTGACTTACCGCCCCTCCGACCTGCAACACCACGGGCACATCGCCCGCGACGCCGTCCGGCACCTGCAGATTCACCTGCATCACGCCCGCTGCCTCGCCCGGCGCCTGGCCTGCATAAAGCACCTGCGCCGGCTGGCCTCCGATCGTGGCGATGACCGGAGCGGTCAGTTCGGCGGCTGTCTGGCTCGTCGCGCCGGTTCTCTGGGGAGGATTCGTCTGGCCGCCGCCAGTCGCAAAGACCGCAATCACAGACCCGGGCGCCGCGGGGTTGGCGCCGGAGTTCAATCTGCCGTCCTGATTCAGAGCCGCTGCCGGACCGCTTCCCGAAGAATCCAGCGTGAAAATCCCTGGCGCGCTGTCCGCTACCGGGAATGTCCGGACCGGCGAGAACATGCCGCCGCTGCTGACCCCGACGGCCGCCTGGCCCGCGGAGGCAATTTCGAAAGGCACGATGGCCGATATCGCGAAGGGGGACGTGTAGAGCAAAGGCGCCGGTATGCCGTTGAACGTGATCTGCACTCCGGCCAGCTCGCTCGCGAGATTTCCATTGGCGTCCCACGTTCCGGCCACCGATTGCGGCGTACCCGGATTTTGACCGGAAATCGTGACGATTTCGCCCGGCGCGATGCTGCCGCCGGCCTGGCTGGCCGCATTGGCGATACCCGTGATCGCGGGCGCCGCGCTGCCCGCGCTGATCGGCCCGTAGACGGCGAGCGCGCCGGAGCCCGTCGGAACATAGACCTTTCCGTTGGCCACAGTGGGATTGGCAAACTTGGCGAAGGCGCCCAGAGCGTCTCTCTCGCTGTCGATCGTGCTGTTCCAGAGCTCCGAAGACAGGTCGTCCGCATTGAAGGCCTGCAGCGTCCCGGTGGAGGGAAGCGGCCAGGAGTCTGCCGTCGTCGCCCACAGAATGCCGGAGCCGGGCTGGCCGCCATTGGCCGAGACGGTCATTCCATCGAATGGCACCGAATAAGGCGCGGAACTCTGAGATGCAGGAGCAGCGTCGATCAGGTCGCCCGTGAACGCCCAGGCGCCGATCGGGACATCGGCGCCGTGCAGATAAAGCACGGGGCCGGTGGAGCGGTTCCACAGCGCCATGTTGAACAGGCCGAAATCCGCCACCTGAAACGTCTGCGGCACCTGGGCGTTATTGAAGCGGAAATGGCCGAGCGAGTCCGTGTTCAGCAGATAGACCAGACCTTCTTTGCCGCCGGTGACGAGGCGGTTCGTACCCGGCACCAGCACCGCGCCGCTCGACCCCAGGTCTTCGTCTTCCGTATCGAGCGTCTGCACATTCGACGGCGCGAACCAGTCGGTAACGCTCAGATCCGAAGCCTGGAGCTTGAGAACGCTGTCGCTGAAGTCGCCCTCTCGGTTGGTGTCTCCGTTGGAGGCGACCGCGTAAATGTTCCCCTGCCCGTCGGCGGAAAGGCCCCTTCCGGAATTCCACAACGAACCGCCGTTCCCGTTCGGGCTGGCGTTGAATACGGTCGTCTGCTGCTGAACGTTGGCGGCGCTGTAGCCCATGATCCAGCCGTGCCAGGGTGGGGCATCACCGTGCGAGCCGAACGCGACATAGACCACGCCATTCAGCAGAAGGAGCGCCGGCCGCTGCAGATGCTGGCCGGGAATGAAATGAACCGTGCCCGAGACGCTGTCGCTGCCGGAGCCCGGAACCTGCGCTTGCATTACCACAGGAGCGCCGAAGCGCTCCTCTCCGCTGGTGGTATCGAGCGCATGCAGGCGGTAGTAATAATCGCCCTGCTCGAGCGTCGCCGCCACCACGTACAAGGTCCCGGTCGACGCATCGATGACCGGCGTTCCGATGATTCCGACCTCTGGAGTGATGTCGGTATACGGGCCTTCATTGCTCTGATAAGCCGTGGAAGGAACCGGCGGCCCGAGATTCACCGACCAGAGCGGCGGCGCGGCAACGTCCGCATCGTATGCGTAAACGCTGTTATAGGCGGTCGCAAAAAAAACAACGTTGTGTGGGTTTCCGGAAATATTTACACGTTTCTGATATAAAGGCTGCGCAAAAATCTGCCCGTCGGCGGGAAGTGAGAATAATTTGCCGAATTGCGCCGGATTGACCGTTTGCGGCGTGAGCACGATCTCGTTCAGGTCCG
>CAZXCO010000407.1:0-1987 GCA_964639095.1 uncultured Solibacteraceae bacterium | reverse complement strand
CGAGTTCGCCTTCGAGGGCGCGCCGGTAATTGACCTGTTCGGCGAAGTCGCTCGCCCCCAGATTGGTGCGGTCGAAGAGTTCAAAACCGATGCGGCCGGTCTTCGGGAGCCCCGCGCCCGCCAGCGCGAGCCGGGCATCCGCGAGACGGCCCGAGGGAACCAGCACGGTCGAGCCCGTCTCATCCAGACGAAATTCGATTCCCGCGGTGCGGACGGTCTGGGTGACCGCGGCCGCATCCTCCGGCGCGAGCCCGCTGTACAGCACGCGGAAGTCGCTGTCGTGTCTCCATTTCAGCAGCCCCAGAACCAGAGCGCACACGAGCACCGGCGCAACCACAAGAGACACCTTTTGTACGAGGCTGAGAGATGCCCAGATTTTCGCCAGTTGATTCATGCGCTCACATTGGCATCTTCATGATTTCCTGGTAGGCCGAAACGAACTTGTTTCTCACCTGCTGAAACAGTTCGAGCGAAAGCTCGGCCCTTTCCGTCGCGAGCGCAACCGTGGGAACGTCGCCCTTGCCGTTTGCCAGCAGGTCCATTGCGGCGGATTTCGCATTCGCCTGCTCGCTCTCGACCTGGCGGACGGCGCTGCCGAGGACGTCGCTGAAGCTCACCTGCGGCGCGGCCGCGCCCACCGCGGGCACGGCAGAGGGGAGCGACTTTGGATCCAGCGTGATATTCATGGCTTCACCGGAACAAGTCGATCGAGCGGGCGATCATGTCTTTCACCGACGAAATCGCCGCCACGTTTGCCTCATAGCTGCGGGAAGCGCTCATCAAATCCGCCATTTCCTCGGCGGGCTCAATGTGTGGAAACGAGACGTAGCCCTGGGGATCGGCATCGGGATGGCCAGGCAAATAGCGGCGCTCGGGGTCCCGCTCGTCGATCGTGATGTCGGAGACGGCTACGCCTTCGTTCTCACCGTCTGCCGCCGCGAGAATGTCGGCGAACGAGGAGGCCACCGGCGTAGCGGTGAAGATGGCGTCCTTCCGCCGGTACGGACCGCCTTCCGGGGTTCGCGTCGTATCGGCGTTCGCAAGGTTCTCCGTGATGAGTTCGGCGCGCGTGCGCTGCGCCGACATGCCGGATGCACTGACGGAGATGGCCGTGAACAGGCTCACGACTGAACTCCCTCCTCGATAGCGGACCGCACATCGCGAATCTGGACCCGCAGAATCTGTGTTGCAAGATTGAACTTCAGCGAATTTTCGGAAAGCAGACGCGATTCGCGATCGAGCGCAACGTTATTCCCGTCGTTGCGGCTGGGCAGACCCGGAGTTTCCATGGCGGAACTGGCAACGTCCTGCATCACCGACGAGAAGTCGTGCGGCGATTCGACGTCGCGCGTCTTGTATCCGGGCGTGTCCGCATTGGCGATGTTCGATGCGATCACCTCCTGGCGGCGCGAAAGATAGCTCAGGTAGTGTCCGAGTTGGAGGCCGGTCTGATCCAGCTTCATGCCGGTCTCGCTTGCAACATTCGCGCCACAGCCAAGTGATAGATGGCAATGACTCGAAGCACGTCCCGCTCGTCAGAAATCTGCCGTTTCGCCAAATTCCTGGCGCGGCGGGGAGTATCCGGAGCGCGTATGGTTGAATCCGGCGGCGGCATTCAGACGCGCCAGTTCCGCCGCCAGATGTGCGCGTGAGGTCTTCGCCACGATCAGCGTCTCGCGCAACGCCTCGAGCCAGGCTCCGAGTTCGTCGCGCATGACCGGCGTCTCCCGCCGCGCCAAAGCGTCGGCCAGTTCGCTCGCCTTCTGCCAGTTGCCCCGGCGGGCGGCCTCCTGCAGATCGGCGAAGAGGCCGGCCAGTTTTGCGCCTGCCTCCGGAGCCGGATTTTTTTCATCAGAGAGTGGAGAGGCCATTGCTTTGCGTGTTTGTGGCGCCCGTAAATGAAGCGAAGAGGCCGGTGACATAACTGACCTGGCTTTCCAGTTGTGCGATGGCGGCATCTGCTTTGGCGATCTGCGCCGTGAGGTTG
>CAZXCO010000406.1:0-9214 GCA_964639095.1 uncultured Solibacteraceae bacterium | reverse complement strand
AAAGATCCAGGATGGGTTCGCCTCCCAGCATCCCGACGCTGATCGCCGCCACCGCACCGGTCAGGGGCGACTTCGGGATCATCCTGTGTTTCACCATCTGCCGCACCGCAAGCGCCAGCGCCACATAAGCGCCCGTGATGGATGCCACACGCGTCCCGCCGTCGGCCTGGATGACATCGCAATCGAGCACGATCGAGCGCTCGCCGAGCGTGTTCAAATCGATGATCGCCCGAAGCGAGCGCCCGATCAGCCGCTGGATCTCGTGCGTGCGGCCGCTCGGCCGTCCCTTCGTCACTTCGCGCGCGGTTCGGGTGGAGGTCGCACGGGGCAGCATGGAATACTCTGCCGTGACCCAGCCCTTTCCGGTGTTGCGCAGAAACGGCGGCACGGAGTTCTCGACGCTCGCCGCGCACAATACCTGCGTGTTGCCGACCGTAATCAGCGCCGAACCTTCCGCCGTCCTGAGATAGCCGGTCGCGATTTCAACTGGCCGCAGTTCATCCGGCGCCCGCCCGTCAGGACGCATTTTTCATCACCTCATACATCAGAAACGCTGTAAAAAACATCGCGAGAAGAAGGAGGACGATGCACGGCACCCCTGGCTTCATCTGCGGCTGAGCGGTGGTGGATTTCGGCCTGACGGCCTTGAATTTACCCATCTGTAGCTGAGGTTATGAATCCGGATCGAAACTGTTACGCTTACGGACGTGATTCGGAGACGAAAAACCAGTTTACTATTCGCGCCGCTCCTCCTTTGCAGCTGCGCTTCGAGCCCACCGTCGAAACCCGCGATTCCGGCTTCCGTTTCTCCGGGCTGGAGCCTCCTGTCGCTCGAAAAGGCCGCGCTTCCCTCCGCTCTGGGCGTGCCGCAGGAGGGCTCCTCCACATGCTGGAAGGGAAATTACACCGGCCAGGGCTTGTCGGGCGCGGCCACCGCGAACATCTGGGTCTGCTGGTACAAGGAAAAAGCCAACGCGTTCGACGCGCTGCAGCGGGCGCGGGCCGAGGCACAGATGGTGAAGTTCCAGGAAGGGCGTTATCTCGTATTCCTGCAGTGGAATAATGTTGCGAAGACCAGCCTGACGGCGCTCGTGCGGGGGATCGAAAAGGCGCTTCAGCAGGCGGGCTGAAAGTTCGAAGCGGAGATCGAGCGCCATGAATCAGCGGGAAAGCCCGGCCCGGCGAAAGGCCGGATGCGCCGGCTGTCTGGGCCAGGTCGCCCTGATCCTTCTGGCCGGCGGCGCGCTGTTGCTCGGGCTGCTCGCTCTTCTCGCTCCGTGGAACTTTTACTTTGGCGGCCACTTCCATGCCGTGCCCGGATGGGCCGGATGGGGACGAATGCATTCGACCGCGGCCGGAGGCGATTACTACATGTATGTTTACTTTGAGCCCACAACACCGGGCTACCGGAAATCGCCAATCAAGGGTATCGCTTATCTCTGCACGCCGCGAGGCGAGCGTTACCGGCTGCGATTCGGGGGCGATATGCCGCGAAAGCATGGGACCGATCTGCGTGGCGTCCCCATCCATCTCTACATGTCCAACCAGGCGCTGCGATCGCGGCTTCTCGGAGACCGCCGCCCGCATCTCGACCTGTACGGAACGTTCGGGAATTCCGAACTGATCATGGAAGACCGCGGTACTCTGGCGGCCGCGTTCGCTCCTGACGGCGCTCTTTATCGCGCCAATGACCGGAATCGCTCGACGAGGAAGGAAGACATCCATGTTACGTTCGAGGAGAGATCTCCCTGGTTCAGATCTTCGTAGTTCGCCCTCCGTGTCCGGCACGGCAGGCAGCCGTTTTGAGGAACCGATTATGACCGCCGCAGAAGCGCAATTACACATCCGCTACACGAACTGGGCTTCCCGCAGGCTGCTCACTGCAGTCGAGGGCCTGCCGCCCGAAGACCGCGAACGCCCCACTGGAATCTCTCATGGCAGCATTCTGGGAACACTCGCCCATGTACAGTTCGCCGACTGGGTCTGGTATACCCGCGTCGCCGGACCGCTGGAACGTCCGGCCGGCACGCTCGAAGCGCTGCAGCGGGACTGGCTGGACATCCAGAACCGGTGGGAATCCTGGGCCGCTTCCCTGACGGACTCTGATCTGGAGCGGGAAATCGAATACCGGCGCATGGATGGCGAGCAGGTCCGCTCACCCTTGTGGCAGATTGTGCTGCACGTCGTGAATCACGGGACCCTGCATCGCGGACAGGTCATGGGGATGCTTCGTCAGTTGGGCGTGGCGCCTCCGAACACGGATCTGATTGCCTATTACAGGAGCCTGCGAGCCAATCCCGCTGCGGCGTAGAGGAAGCTTCTTCCGCGCAATGTCAGTTATCCACCGGGACTTTTTCGATGTGGTCCACAACCAGCATTTCCACCGGCACCTTCTGGCGCACGAGCTTCAATCCGAGTTGCGAGCGGACGGCATCGATCAGGTCCGGTCCGGGCTCCGTGGCCGCCCCACGCGCCTGGGCCGGCGCCACGGCGGAATTCGGCACGTATTCGAGATGAAAGCTGCAGGTACCGGTTAATCCCGTCTGGTCCTCAACGGGCACACCGGCGGCCGTGCCCAGGAAGAGCGCAATACTCTTCATCGATTCGTTTAGTACAGCCGCCCGGTATCTGCCGTTCACCGATATGGTCCCCGAGAACGCGGCGCCCGGGGGAAACATCGGATTCCCCGGCCGCGGAGCGGGAAAGCCGCTCGCGTCAATCACCATGAGCGCGTTGGAGGCCCGCCCTGCGCCCGGTTTTCCGTTCGAGTCCTTTTTCGCCATCTTCATCGACGCCTCGAACGCCGGCCCGCCTTTGGCAACTTCGAGAGCGTACCCCGATACTTCCTTCGTTTCGCGATGGACAGCGAGATGGAATCGCTCCGCCAGAAGGTTCCGAACCATCAGCTTGAAATCGGCCACGCTGGCGCCTTTGGGTATCGTCGCCTGGATGTCGTACATCCCGGCGCCGAGCCAGTCCGGTCCCGAAATACGATCGGCCGGAAGATCCCAGGCCAGCATCAAAACGCGGGTCAGCCGGACATTCGTCCAGGTGATGCGGTCCGGATCGCGGTTGGTCATGTTGAACGGGCCGGGGGACAGCGGCCCTCCGCCCATCGAACCGATTCGGGCGCCTGGCGGAGACGGCTTCACTGACGCCACGTCGAACTGCGGCCGGGCCGGGGTGGACTGCGCCAGCCCGGCAGCCGCCGACAGCATCAGAAGCCCGAGTGCCGAACGGCATCTCATTCCGAATCGTCTTTGACCCACGCTTCCACCGCGAACTCATCCGGCGGAATCATGTGGATCGTTGTTCGTTCCAGCAGGATTGCATCGGAGCGCCGCAGGCGCCCTGTGCCTCCCGCCATGGGGAGGGACTGCAGACCTCCCAGAATTTTCGGCGCGTAATAGAGGAACACTTTGTCCACGGCGCCGGCTTCGAGCGCCGCCCAATTCAGCTTGCTGCCGGCTTCGATCATCACCGACAGGCATTTTCGCTCGCCCAGCAGGGAGACAACATCGCGAAGGTCGACCCGGCCTCCCGGCCCGTCGAAAATTCGCACTTCGACGCCGCGATTTTCCAGCGCCCGCTTCCGGTCGGCCGATGCGGCGGAAGTAGCGGCCACGAGCAGATCCCGATCCGCGGTTTGCACGAGGCGCGATTCGAGCGGCAGGCGCAGGGTCGAATCCAGCACGACGCGCAGCAGCGGGCGTGCTCGCGGCAAACCGCTGCGATCGGTCAGGCGCGGGTTGTCGGCCAGAGCGGTGCCGATTCCCGTGAGGATGGCATCCGAAGCGTGCCGGAGCTCCTGCACATGAGCGCGCGCCCTCTCGCTGGTGATCCATCCGCTGTTGTCTTCGGGAGCGGCGATCTTGCCGTCCAGAGTGGAAGCGGATTTCAGGGTCACAAGCGGACGGCCCGTCCGCATAAAGTGGAAGAACGCCTCATTCAGACTCTCGGCCTCGTGCTGAAACTCCGTCGCCATTTCGACCTGGATGCCCGCCGCGCGGAGCCGCCGGAATCCCTCACCCGCCACCAGGGGATTCGGATCGCCGGCCGCCGCCACCACTTTCTTCACCCCGGCCGCGATGAGCGCGTCGGCACAGGGACCCGTGCGGCCCTTATGGGAACAGGGCTCCAGGGTCAGATACACGGTTGCGCCGCGGGCGGCGTCGCCCGCCTCTTCGAGCGCCAGAATCTCGGCGTGCTTCACGCCGTCCCAGGTATGGAAGCCGCGGCCCACCACACCGCTTTGTCCGCCTTCCTCGCGGACGATAACGGCGCCCACCATGGGATTGGGGGTGGCCAGAGCCACGCCCTTTCGCGCCAGATCCAGCGCCTCGCGCATGTATCGGGCGATCATTGAGCAAAAAGAGAGTCGATGAAGGCCTCGGGGTCGAAAGGAAGCAGGTCCTCCACTTTTTCTCCCACTCCAACGAAGCGGATCGGGAGGGCCAGTTCGCGCGCGATGGCGACGATAACGCCGCCCTTCGCGGTGCCATCGAGTTTGGTCAGAACAATGCCGGTCACACCGGATGTCTCGGTGAACTTGCGCGCCTGCTCGAGGCCGTTCTGGCCCGTGGTGGCGTCGAGGACCAGCAGGACTTCGTGGGGCGCGCCGGGAATGACGCGCGAGGCGGTGCGGCGCATCTTCTCCAGCTCCGCCATGAGATTCGTCTTGGTCTGCAGACGTCCCGCGGTGTCGATGATCAGGTAATCGATTTTGCCGGCGTTGGCGGCCTGCATGGCATCGAAGACGACCGCGCTGGGGTCGGCTCCCGTGTTCTGCCGGATCACGCGCGTTCCGGTACGCTGGCCCCAGACTTCCAGTTGTTCGACGGCGGCCGCCCGGAAGGTATCGGCCGCGCAGAGCAGCACGGAGTGGCCCTCGGCCTTGAAACGGGAAACGAGCTTGCCGATGGTCGTGGTCTTCCCCGCCCCGTTGACGCCCACGACCATGATGACGGCGGGCGGCGAATCCACGTAAGCCAGCGGCCGATCGTTCGCCTGCAGCACTTCGAGAAGGTATTCGCGGATAAGACCGCGCAATTCGCCTGAATCGCCCACCAGCCGGCGGTCGACCCGCTCGCGGATGCGGTCGAGAATTTCACCGGTGGTGGTCACGCCGATATCGGCGCTGATGAGCGTATACTCGAGTTCCTCGAGAAGGTCGGCATCGATTTCCTTGCGGCCGGAGATGACGTCTTCGATGCGCGAGACGAGTCCGTCGCGCGTCTTCTGGACGCCGCTTTTCAACTTGTCGAGTAGCGTCGGCTCCTGTTCGACTGAGCCGAATAATGTCTGGATCATGCTTCATTCGATGGTAACGTGGCGCGGGCACTCGCGGTTGCGCGGCGGACGAAGCCCGGCGGACGCCGCGAATGTAAGAAAAAGCCAAAAACGCCACGGGATGCAAGGCCGGAAAGCGTGAGGAGTTACGCAATGAACTCATTAAAATTGTGATTTTCTCCGGAACGTTTCAATAGCATCGTCGTGGACGGTCCGTGAATTGCCTCGTCCGAATCGCAATTTCTGGGAGCGATGAATTGAGAACACTACCGGTAATCCGAGGAATTATTCTCTCCATTGCAGTTCTTCTGGCGCAGCCGGCCGCATTTGCCGATCCTCTGTTCACGATTACGCCGATTACAGATCCTGAGGCCGTGAGCATTGTCGCCTTCGGCATCAATGACGACGCACAGGTGGCTGGCTACTCCATCTCCGGCACATACGAGTCGGATGTCTTTCTTTACCAGAACGGGATTTTGAGCCATCTCTCGCCCGGCGCCCCGTTTCAACCAGGATCAGTGAAGAGCGCCCGGGTGAATAACAGCGGCCTGATAGCCGGAAACGCGGCCATCACCACGCAGGCCGGGCATGCATTCTCCCTTCTGAATGGCGTTACGAAGGATCTCGGCACGCTGGGCGGCAGGGTCGACGGCAGCAGCGCATACGCCGTCAATAATCGCGGCCAGATCGCTGGCATGTCTTCGATCGGGAGCAAGGGCGAATGCCCTCCGTATTGCGATCGATCAACGAACCGCGCCGTTGTTTACAGCGACGGCGTTCTGTCCGACCTCGGAATCGGCCCCGCGGCGGCCTACGCCATCAACGACAAAGGCCAGGTCGTTGGAGCCGTTTATGAAAGCGACGGGACTTCGCATGCCTTTCTTTACAGCGACGGCGTCCTGACGGACCTCGGTACGCTGGGCGGCAGCAACAGCGAGGCGCTCGGCATCAACGGCCACGGCCAGGTGGTCGGGGTGTCCGACCTTGCCGGGAACGGCACCAGCCATGCATTTCTTTACAGCAATGGCGTCATGAGCGACCTGGGCTCTCTGGGCGGCAGCACCGTCGCCAGCCGGGCCGTTGCGATCAACGACAACGGGGATATCGTCGGCTATTCCGGGGTCCCCTCGGGCGACTTCCGGTACCATGCCTTCCTTTACACGGACGGTGTCATGCACGACCTGAACGATCTCATCCCGCCCCAGTGCCCGCCCGGATCCGGCTGCTCCGGCTGGTTTCTTCAATCGCCGGTGGCCATCAACGCCGCGGGCCAGATCGCCGGAAACGGCATTTACAATGGCCAGAATGTGCCGTTTCTGCTCACGCCAGCCACGCGGGAATTCACCAACCTGCAGGGCGCATTCTCCGGCCGCGCCGCTGCCGTCGCGGACAGCGACGGACGGCTGGAGGTCTTCGCCCGCGGGGTGGACAATGCGCTGTGGCACATTCGTCAGGTAGCGGTGAACGGCTCGTGGTCGGACTGGGAGAGCCTCGGGGGCACTCTGGGCAGTGATCCGGCAGCCGTTCGAAACGCCGATGGCCGTCTGGAAGTCTTCGCCGCGGGCTCGGACGGCACGCTCTGGCATCTTTCCCAGACCTCGGCTGGAGGGACCGGCTGGTCCGGCTGGAGCGGACTCGGCGGCTATCTGATCGGCAACCCGGCAGTTGCGCTCAACGCAGACGGGCGGGTCGAGGTGATTGCACGCGGAGGAGACAACGCGCTGTGGCATATTTCGCAGACAGCCCCCGGCGGCAACTGGTCCGCGTGGAGCACGCTCGGCGGCGCAGTCGCGGGCAGTCCGGCCGTCGCGCTCAATGCGGATGGGCGGATGGAAGCCTTTGCGACGGGGCCGGACCAGACGCTCTCGCATGTTGTGCAAACGGTTCCGGGCGGAGGATGGGCCGGATGGGAAAATCTCGGCGGCAGTCTCAATGGCGACCCGGCCGCCATCGTGAATGCCGACGGCCGTATTCAGGTCTTCGCGCGGGGGGCCGATGCAGCGCTATGGACGACGGCACAGACAACAGCCGGCGGCGTCTGGTCCGGCTTCGTTTCTCTCGGAGGCGCGCTGGCCACCTCTCCAACAGCAGCGATGGATCTCGACGGACGCCTGGAAGTACTCGCCCTCGGGATGGATACGGCACTCTGGCAGAGGGCGCAAACCGCACCGGGGGCGGACTGGTCCGGCTGGACTTCGCTTTCCGGAACACTGGTCGGGCAGCCGTCCATGGCGCGCAATTCCGACGGCAGAATCGTCGCCTTTGCTCCGGGAGCCGATACCGGGCTCTACGCGGCAGCGCAGTACTCGCCGGGACACTGGAATTAAGGGCGCTTTCCGATGCCGGCGGCGCCGCTTTTTCTCAGGCGGCGCCAGCCGTCACCATCATCTCCATCTCCGCCGGTTGCGCGAAGATATAAAAGCGGAAGAACGGCTGTCCGCCCCGGCTGGACCAGCGCAATACCTTCCACTTTGCCTTCAGATAACGTGCTTCACAGTGCTGTAAAACCACCTGATATGTCCCGCAGTAGGACTTCGGCGCGAAACTCACGAGCGGACGGGGTGTCCAGAACTGTTCGTCCAGCGATCCGTAAATTTCGACACCGATGCTCTCGTGCTCGATGGCGTGAGTGATGCCGAATGTCAACAAGACGCCCTGGCTCGACAGACCGCTCACATCGAATGCGGCGCTTTCGCCGGATTCGCGCACTGTGGTTTCTTCTACGAGGAAAATCGGCAGCATGACACCGCCCCCTTTTCAAAAGAAGAGATCAGTGGCGGAACCTCAGACAGGCCTGAGCCCGGCCAGCTTCTGTCCCGCTACCGAAAGCGTCGCATAATTCTTACAGAAACAAAAGCGCATCTGTGTACAACCAGACTCTTTATGGAAATAAAAGCTGGAGCCTGGCACAGCCGCCACCCCCAAATGCTCCACCATATGCCGCGCAAAAGACATATCGTCTTCTGCGCCGAAGCCCGTGATATCAGTCATCACGTAATAGGCTCCCCCAGGGACGAAACAGCGGAAGCCGGCGCCCGTCAGCATCTCGATCGCGGCCCGGCGCCGGCCTGCATAGACTTCAGAGAGGCCTTGGAAATAATCCTGCTGCTCGTTCAGCGCCATCGCCCCCGCATACTGCAGCGGCGTGGCCGCGTTCACCGTAAGAAAATCGTGAACTTTGCGAACCGTCGTCGTCAGTTCCGGAGCGGCAATCGCCCATCCCACGCGCCAGCCGGTGACCGAGAACGTCTTGCTCAGGCTGTTGACCAGGATGGTGCGATCGCGCATACCGGGCAGAGTGATCAACGGGATATGCTCATGCCCGTCGTAGAGAATGTGCTCGTAGATCTCGTCCGTAACGGCGATGGCGTCAAACTCCTGACAAAGTGACGCAATCATCGTCAACTCCTCGCGCGTGAACACTTTGCCGGTCGGGTTATGAGGCGTATTGACGATGATCGCCTTCGTGCGCGGAGAGAACGCGCTCCGCAGTTCCTCGGGATCGAAGCGCCATTCAGGCGCGTGCAGCGTAACCACCTTTCGCTCCGCCCCGCAAAGCAGCGTGTCGGGATGATAGCTCTCGTAGAACGGCTCGAAAACGATCACCTCGTCACCGGGGTTGGTGGTCGCGAGCAGTGACGCCGCCATGCCTTCAGTCGCCCCGCAGGTCACAGTCACCTCACGCTCGGGATCGACTTCCAGCCCGTAGGTGCGAAGATACTTTGCCGCGATGGCATCGCGGAAAAACTTCGCGCCCCAGGTGATCGAGTATTGGTTGTGATCGGCTTCAATGGCGCGAATCGCAGCCTGTTTCAGATCGACCGGAGCCGGGAAATCGGGAAAACCCTGAGCCAGATTTACGGCGTCATACTGAATCGCCAGCCGGGTCATCTCCCGTATGACGGATTCCGTAAACTTCTCCGTG
>CAZXCO010000405.1:0-2769 GCA_964639095.1 uncultured Solibacteraceae bacterium | reverse complement strand
GCCGAGGCGATCGATCCAGGTCGAGGGCCACGACAGCTCATCCCCGGTGAATCCCGACGCATGAACCTGAACAACGACATCGCCATAGTTCGCGCCCACCCCCTGCGGGTCGGGCCGCTCCACCAGCTTCATCCCGGCCGTCCCCGCAGCCTGGTCCGTCACCACGATCGCCTTCATCGTCCGCCTCCCTGTGTTGTGAAGCTCGGCCAACGGGTGCCGCTGTCGAATTTATCCAGCCCGCCGAAATGCCGCTCCGCGCTTTCGACAGGAGCGGCTCCGGTCGCCCCACTTCCTGCCGCCGCCGGCTGGAGCTTTGCCTCGTCTGTAGCGCCGATAAGTATGGAAGCGCCATGCGCAACTAAATGCCTGGCCGTTTCTTTTCCTGTGCCCGAGCTGCCTCCCGCGAAAGTCGCTACTTCATCCTTGACGTGCATAAATCTCTCCTCTACGCTTTCTTCAATATGATTTCGTCGCCACAAGGCGAAGACATTCGTTGGCAAAAAGCTTATGGCAATGCCCTTTCTTCGGGCCGGACCCGTTTCTGCGCATTCACATTTTCATCAAGCGACAAAATCGCAAGCACCGCAATGCCTGGCCGTGTATACACTGGCGTTCTCCTTTTCGAAATGTGCAAAGCCAGGCGATTCCAGGCCGCGCGAAAACGCAACGGTGCTCGACAATGACTTTCCCAGGTGCACTTTCGTCCAGAAGTATCTCCGTCCTTCCGCTTCTCAATTGACCCTCTGCAAACTATGATAGAGAAGATGTTGTGCCTGTTGGTCTCCAGTAGATGCTGCTGCGTCCAAATGTGAATCGAGCACGGGAGGTCTGCGATTTTGGAATTGATGGAAAGATTGCTGGCCGCCATGGAAGTTGGCGTCGGAGCGTTCACTTCGTGCGATGTTCGGAGAGGATACGATCTGACATTCGATGCCTCATCCAGCGCGACGGTGCACTATTGCATGGCCGGCATTGGGGAGCTGATGGTCATCAACGGCAGTTCTTTCAAGATCCGAAAGCACACTTTCGTGCTATTGCCGCCGGGGGTTGTGTACAGCGTGGGATCGATTGGAAAGCAACCGAGAGGCACTTCGCGGCGCCGGCGGTTTCGAGCTCCGCTTTTTGCCGAGAGCGTGCCAACGATCAAAGCAGGCGAAGGCAGGACTGGAATCGTGACGGCTTGTGGCGAGGTATCGGTAGGGCCCAGTGTCGGCCTGTTCGGCGGCTTGAGCGCTCCGATCATCGAGCAGTTTGACGGCCCTGAGGGCTTGCGCGATCAGTTCATCATCTTACTTGCGGAATCGGCACGGCCGACGATAGGGACTCGAGCGCTCACGGAAGCACTGCTAAAACAATGCCTGATTCTTCTTTTGCGCCGGATGATCCAACGGGGCACAGCGCCACTGCCATGGATGACGGCGGTGACAGATGATCGCCTGGCGCGAGCCCTGCGAGCAATTCTCGAAGGTTTTGCGGAGTCCTTCACCGTCGAAACACTCGCTGACATTGCCGGGATGAGCCGTTCCTCATTTGCTGCACGATTCACCGATGCCTTCGGACAGACTCCAATGAGCCTGCTGCGAGCTGCTCGGCTCCGCCGCGCCCGGGAGTTGCTAGTGACCACTGATACGCCCGTGGCCCAAATTGCTCACGACGTGGGATTCGTAGGCCGGAGTAATTTTTCACGTGCCTTCCGCAAAATGTATTCTGTCGATCCCACCAGATTCAGGAGGATCGCGTTCGGTCCGCAATCTGAATGAACATCGCACCGATACTCGTTAGGCTCGCGAAAAGCGCCTGACATTTGTGCCCTGGGTGATCACCAGAGGGGAATGTTGAATTCCGGATGTTTCCAACTATTGTTGACCTCGACGGCCGTTCCCCGAAGACCCCTGAGAACGAGTATCGACGTAGCGATAATTGCGATCGCCACAGTGAGAAAATCCTGTTGCGACAACGCTCTCTTGCCATGGCTGGCCGCTGTGGCCGGTTGAAGTGTGATTGGAGAATTTGCTGCGGTTCCGAAAGCCGCAGCTATCGAGGTCATTAGCCGGTTCCACTCAAATAAGCCCGTAGTCAGTCCGAGGTGAAAGAGCACCGTGCCATGCCACATAAGTCGACGATTGTGCGTTTTCATCTGGATGTCCTGCTCAGTCTCGGAATCGACTCAGAAGCGTGTCCAGGGTGAATCGGTCCGGCTCCCAGAACGCCAGTAAGAAGGCTGCAGCGGCCGCCGAGAAGACCGAATAGTCGAATGGCGTCTTGATGCCAAGACCTGTGATCATGCCTATGGCAAATGACAAAAGGAGAAGACCGGAGAAGACGGAGGTTATTCGCATCCTGAAGCCTGCAATAAGCAATATCCCAAAGAGTGTCTCCGCGACAGTAGCTGCCCATGCAAACCACACTGTCGAGGAACTGGGGAAGAGAGACATCACCGCGCCTGTGTACTTCACGAAATGGGCGAAATTTCCCCAGGATACGTTCTTTGCTCCATATGGCCCCCACAACCCAAAACGATCAGCCACAGCGGATAAAAAGGAAGCTCCTAGCGCAAGCCGTGCGAACAGACGGACAATCTCTGTCCCATTTTCTATGAAGTGCGTCGCTTTTGAACTCATACGCGCCTCCACGTAAGGGATATTGGTTTACGCAACAATGGTTTCATCGGAGAAAGTCAGTGCTCCGAAGCCATCGAATGGGAGTGAGCATCGGTACCTCTGTCATTCCTGTGTTTTGGCCAGGGCGTGGTGGACAGATTTCTGGGAG
>CAZXCO010000404.1:0-3288 GCA_964639095.1 uncultured Solibacteraceae bacterium | reverse complement strand
GGCGGCGGACGCGGGGCCGGCGGGCGGGGCAACGGTGAGGCTCTTCCCCAGGCTGGCGCGACCTGCGGACTCACGAATGGCGCGGCATTTTCCAACGCCGGCGCCATCGAGGGACCTGGCCGCGCGGAGGCTGCTCCGGCGCGCGGGCGTGGCGCGGGCCGTGGGCGCGGACGCGGACCTCAGGCCGATGCGGCAACACAACTGGCCCGTTCCAGCCTTCCCGAACTAAAAAAGACCAAAGTGAAAATCCTGCTCGCGACGGCCGACCTGGATCCGGGGGCGAACGGGACTGACAGCGTGTTCAACAAAGCCCTGCACGACGAGCTGTGCAAGGAGGGTTCGGATCACTGTCCCACGATGCTTCTCGGAAAGGGCGAGAGCCATATGTCCGAGGTGTTCTCGATCGGTACGCCGGACAAAACGGTTTCGGGGCCGATCCTGAAGTGGATCCGGAGCATCAAGTAGGATTTCAGATACGGCCCGTCGCACTCTCGACGGCGTGATAGCCGCACATGCCGTGAACGCCGGCGCCCGGCGGCGTCGAACTGGAACAGAGGTAGACATTGCGCAGAGGCGTCCGGTAGAAGTCCGGCGAAGGGCGCAGGAGAAGCTGGCGCAGAGTATTGGCGCCGCCCCCGACATCACCGCCGACGAGATTGGCATTGTGCTGTTCGAGTTCGGCGGGCCGCATGGTGTGGCGGGCGATCACGCACGAACCAAAGCCCGGGGCGAAACGCTCGACCTGCGACTCGATGGCGGCCGTCATATCCACCTCGCAGCCATTCGGCACGTGGCAGTAAGCCCAGGCAATGTGACGGCCGGCGGGAGCGCGGCTCGCGTCAAAAACAGTGGGCTGCGCGAGCAGGACGAAAGGAGTGGCGCCCGCGGAGCCCGGCCGCGGGCCGCGGCCCCAGGAAGTCCGCTCCGACTCCTCGATCTCCTCCAGACTTGCGCCGAGGTGGACCGTGCCGGCGCGTGCGCACTGGCGCGACTTCCACGGAATGGGCGCTGACAAGGCCCAATCGACCTTGAACGCGCCGGGTCCGTAGCGCCACGTCTCCATGCGCCGGCGGAAGCTCTCCGGCAGTTTCCTCGCAGCCAGCTTCGCGAACTGGCGCGGCGTTACGTCGCAGAAGACCGGCGACGCCGGATCGAGTTCGTCAAGCGAGTGGACGGGCGAGTTTGTGGCGATTTTTCCGCCCAGCGACCGCAGATACGACGCCAGCGCATCGGCAATCGCCTGCGAGCCGCCGCGCGCGATTGGCCATCCCGCGGCATGGGCGGAGAGCATCAGCAGCCAGCCGAAAGCGGCCGTGCCAGGGGCATCGAGCGGCCGCATCGAATGCGCCGCCATTCCGGCAAACAGAGCCCGCGAGCGCGCAGTGGAAAAAAGCAGGCGTGCTGTGATGGAAGCGGACCAGGGCGCGAGGGCGGCGAAACGCGCCAGTGTGGCGGGATGACGCGGCAGGTGGGGCGGAGCGAGAACATCCCGCATCAGGCGGCGCCAGTTCCGGACGAGTGGCGTCGCGACGCGGCGGTAACGCGCTTCCCCGGATTCGAACTGCACCGCCGTCTGCTCCAGTGATCTTTCAGCCACCAGACAGGTTCCGTCATCAAATGGATGAGCCAGTGGGGCTTCGGGATGGATCCATTCCAGCCCGTGCTCGTGAAGGGGGAATGAAGCGAACGCCGGAGAACTTGCCGCCAGAGGATGGGCAGCGGAGCAGACATCGTGTACAAATCCGGGCAGCGTCAGTTCCTCGGAGCGGGTGCCGCCCCCGATTTCAGATTGCGCTTCGAGCACGGTTACCGCGCGGCCCCGGCGCGCCAGCAGAATCGCCGCCGTGAGGCCATTCGGACCGGAGCCGATGACATAGCAGGGATTCATAGCCAGCCCCGTGAGCGGAGCACCCTCTGGAAGCCGGGATCGTCGAGCGAGACCGGCGGGAAGTAGCTGCCGGTTAGCACACGGTCCCACCATCGGCCTGTTTCGCGATGTTCCTTTGGCGTCGCGAACGTGTACTCGTAGAGCTGCGCCCGGATATAGCGGGGCGGGCCGTCCGGAAAAGGATTCGAGCGAAGGAGCGCGAGAGCAGCCTTGTCTCCATCGAGCAGTTTTTGCAGGAGGTGAACGAACCAGGGGTGACGCTGATATGTGGAAAAGGCCGCAAACCACATCAGCCAGTCGAGCCGCAGGTGATAAGGGGCGACCTGGGGCGGCATGCGCGACGGATCGCCCGGCTTGCCCTTGAATTCATACTCCTTCCATCGTGTGAAAGGCGAAGCCGGGTCGCCGCGCGTACCCTCGATGATGACTTCGAAGCGCTGCCGCGTGATCGATCCGAAAGCCCCGTAGGTTCCCACCAGGTGAAACGGGTTATAGCTGGCGTTCATCGACTGACGAGGGGAAAGCATATTGCGAATCGGCCGAATACTCAAAACCGCCACCACTGCCGCGAGGGCGATCAGCACGGCGGCGTGGAGCGTTCCCGGCTTCGTCAGAACAGGGGTGTGGAGGGGAAAGACCGCCGCGAGCCATCGTCCGTCGATCAGAGGCACGGCAAGAACGATTGTCAGGAAGTTCAGCCATGACAGATTTCCGCTGGCCATGATCGTCAACTGGAACGCGATCGTAATCAAACCGGCGATGGAACTGATGGGGTGCGGGAGGAAGTACCCGAAGGGCACGATCAGTTCGGCGAGGTGGTTGAAGAGCACACCCGTCGTGTGGGTCCACCGGGGCGCCCAATGGAAGTACCAGCTCAGCGGGTTGGGCATGGGCTGGGTCTGGTAGTGATAGTTGAGACAAGTCAGATCGTGCCAGCACGGGTCGCCCCGCAGCTTGATCAGACCGGCGCCGAACATCAGGCGGAACTCGAGCCACCGCAGCATCCAGTTGCCAATCAGCGGCGGGGCGGTATGGCCGGATCCCAGAAACGCCGCGAAGAATCCGGCCTCAAGCAGAATCGATTCCCATCCGAAACCGTAAAATATCTGGCCCACGTTCACGAAGGAAAGATAAAGTACCCAAAGCACGATCCAGGCCAGGGCGGCGATCCAGCTCGAGTACCGGAAGGCCACACCGCTGATGACCAGACCGGAACCCAGGATGCCGAGCCAGGCCGCGGCCGCCAGCGCCCAATCCTTCGGAAACAGGTAGAACAGGCTGGGTGTGTTGCGGAACGGGATCTCACGGACCCATGAGGTCAGCGGGAGCAGCCCGTGTTGGCCCACAAGCGGTCTCGCCTGATTGAGAGCGCAGAGAAATGCGGTCAGATAGACCACTCC
>CAZXCO010000403.1:0-5022 GCA_964639095.1 uncultured Solibacteraceae bacterium | reverse complement strand
GCGCAGCATTTCGGGTGTGCCGACGCAATCCTGCGTCCGCCCCTCAGGCGGATTGAATTCATGCGGATTGGTCTTGAATTCGTCCCAGATGTCGGTCTTCGCCGGCGCATGCTCGCCGAAGAAGCTGTAATGGCCCAGGCCATAGATGAAAAATCCGTAGCTCTCGGCGCCGATTTCGGCAACGCGCTTCTCATCGCGGTCGCAAAGAAACGGGCAGGTGATCGCGAACTGCGGGTTCACGGCGTAGCCGATCGGCTCGCATTCGTTTTCAATGGTCCAGTAATAATCCTTGACCCACTGCCGGGCCTCGTCGGGACCAACGAACGAAAACGTCAGGGCTCCCACTCCCAGGCGCGCGGCCTGCAAGATCGATTCCCGCCGGGAACAGGCCATCCAGAGCGGCGGATGGGGCTTCTGCAGCGGCTTGGGCACCACATTTCGCTGCGGCACTTTCAGATATTTGCTCTCGTGACCGCCGAACGGCTCCTCGACCATCATGCGGATCGCGATCCGCATGCCCTCGACAAACATCGCTTTTTTCTCGTCCTGCGGCACCAGGAATCCGCCGAGTTCGGTTTCGGTTGCGCCGGCGCCGGCGCCGAAATCGCAGCGTCCGTCACTGATGAGGTCAAGCGTGGCGATACGCTCGGCCACTCGCGCGGGATGATTGATCCACGGCGGCATCTGCACGATTCCATGGCCGATCCGGACATTCTTCGTGCGCTGCGTGCAGGCGGCGAGAAAGACTTCCGGCGCCGAGGAGTGCGCGTATTCTTCGAGGAAATGATGCTCCGTCGCCCAGATGTAGTCGTAGCCCATGCGATCGGACAACTCAACCTGCTCGAGCGCGTTCCGGATCAGAGTATGCTCCGAACCGGCCGCCCACGGGCGCGGGTGCTGCAGTTCGTAAAACCCTCCAAATTTCATGCGGCGAAGGTATCACGGCGGCGTCGAGGCCGTCAAACAAGGGCTCTGATAGAGTGGCGGAATGACCGAAAAGCTGGCAATCCGGGAAGTCATCGAGAACTGGGTGCAGTGGCGTGACGCGGCCGACTGGGAGCGATTCCGCACCGTCTGGACGGACGACGGCTACATGATGGCCACCTGGTTTCAGGGCCCGGCTGCCGATTTCGTCAAGGTGAGCATCGAAGGCTGGAACAAGGGCGTCAGCATCCTCCACTTTCAGGGCGGCACGTCGATCGACGTCGCCGGGAACCGCGCCATCGCCCAGACCAAAATGACCATCTCGCAGCGCGCCAGCGTGGACGGCCACATGGTGGACGTCGTCTGCACCGGCCGCTTCTACGATTTCTTCGAAAAGCGCGACGGCAAATGGGGACTCGTCCTGCGGCAGCCGATTTACGAGAAGGACCGGATGGATGTTATCGATCCGGACCCCGCGAATCCGCTGATCCTCGATCAGAAGATCCTGCAGCAGTTCCCGGAAGGCTATCGCCATCTTGCCTACCTGCAGACGAAGATCGGCTACCCCGTGAAAAAGGACATGCCGGGATTGAAGGGTCCGGAAGTGGAAGCGCTTTACGCGCGCGGAAAACAGTGGCTTGCGGGCGGGCCCGCCCGCTGACCTGTTACTACAAATATCCGCGCTTCTGACACTTCGCCTTCAGGCGCAGCACGACAGTTCGCCCCGGCCGTTTTGCACGGCGGCTCGTCCGCAACAGGGCACCATTCATAATGGTTCCAGTAACTATTCGGCGCTTTTGTATGCCGTATCTCTTCAGAGACTTGTAAAGCGAGACCAGCGGCGAGATGCCGGCGGCTGAAAAATAGTATGTGGATCGTCCGAATCGCTCTTGCGCGCCCCTACACGTTCATTGTGCTGGCGCTGCTTATTTTATTCGTCAGCCCTTTGGTGATTCTTCGTACCCCCACGGACATTTTCCCAGATATCGATATTCCCGTCCTTGCCTCCGTCTGGACCTACAACGGAATGAATGCGGAGCAAATGGAGGGCCGGATCACTTCCAATATTGAGCGCGGGATCACCACGGTTGTCAGCAATATCGAACACACCGAATCCATTACGCTGAACGGACGCGCCATCGTCAAGACGTTCCTGCAGCCCGGCGCGAACGTGGACACCGCGAACGCGCAACTGACGGCGATATCGCAGAGCCAGACGCGCAGCATGCCTCCGGGCACGACGCCGCCGTTCATCTTGACCTACAGCGCGTCCGATGTGCCGATCCTCCAGCTCGCCATTTCGAGCAATACGATTTCGGAAGCGGAACTGAACGACTACGCGCAGAATTTCATCCGGCCGTCGCTGGTCACGATTCCCGGCGCGGAGATGCCGGCTGCCTATGGCGGCAAGCAGCGCCAGGTAAATGTGGCTCTCAATACCAGCCTGCTGCAGGCCAAGGGCCTCTCGCCGGAAGATATCGTCAGCGCGATCGGCAACCAGAATATTATTCTTCCGTCCGGCACGGCGAAGATCGGCCAGTTCGAGTACGCCGTGGAACTGAACTCGAGCCCGCTGACGATCGCGGAATTGAACGATCTGCCGATCAAGCTCGGGGCGAACAACACGCCGATCTATCTTCACGATGTCGCGACGGTTTCGGACGGGTTTTCGCCGCAGACCAACGTCGTCCGTCTGAACGGGCAGAGGGGCGTGCTGATTACGATTCTGAAAAACGGCGACGCCTCCACGCTGAGCATCGTCAAGGCGGTCAAGAACGCGCTTCCGGAAATCCGGAACACGCTGCCGCCGTCGATCAAGGTTGAGCCGATTTCAGATCAGTCGATCTTCGTTCAGGCGGCCATAACAGGCGTCGTCCGGGAAGCCGTGATCGCTGCGTGTCTCACCGGGATCATGATTCTGATCTTCCTCGGAAGCTGGCGCAGCACGGTGATCATCGCGATCTCGATCCCCCTTTCGATTCTGGTTTCGATCTGCGTGCTCAGCGCGATTCACCAGACGATCAACATCATGACGCTGGGCGGGCTCGCACTCGCCGTCGGCATTCTGGTCGACGACGCCACGGTTGAAATCGAAAACGTCAACCGGAATCTCGAACTGGGCAAGGAGCTGCGCCAGGCGATCCTCGACGGCGCCCAGCAGATTGCGGTTCCCGCGCTGGTGGCGACGCTCTGCATCTGCATCGTGTTCCTGCCGATGTTCTTTCTGAGCGGCGTGGCGAAGTTCCTGTTTGTGCCGCTGGCCGAAGCCGTCGTCTTCGCCATGCTGGCCTCCTACATCTTGTCGCGCACACTGGTGCCGACGCTGGCGATGTATCTGCTCAAGCCTCACGACCACACGCTCCGGCCGACACGGAATCCCTTCGTCCTGCTGCAGCGCGCCTTCGAGCGAGCGTTCGAACGGCTGCGCCTGACCTACGAACTCCTGCTGACGACCTTTGTCTACCGGCGCTACATCTTCGTGCCTGTTTTCCTCGGACTGTGCGTGGGCGTCGCCGTGCTGCTCTTCCCCTGGCTCGGGCAGGATTTCTTCCCGTCGAGCGATAACGGCCAGTTCCGTTTGCATCTCCGGGCGAGGACCGGTACGCGTATCGAAGAGACGGCTCGCCTGAACGACATGGTGGACCAGATGATCCGCCGTGAAATTCCGCCCTCCGAACTGGGGAGCATCGTCGATAACATGGGCCTGCCCTACAGCGGCATCAATACGACCTACAACACCAGCGGCGTGATCGGCGCGGCGGACGCCGATATTCTGGTTTCCCTGAAGGAAGACCATCACCGGCCCACGGCGGAGTGGGTCAAGACTCTGCGACCCAAACTGGCCCGGGAGTTCCCGGGCACCATGTTCTACTTCCTGCCGGCCGACATGATCACTCAGATCCTGAACTTCGGGCTACCCGCGCCGATCGACGTTCAGGTGGAAGGAGCGAACTCTCAGGCCAACCGGATTTTCGCCGACCGGCTGCTCAGCCAGATCCGCCAGGTGCCCGGAGTCGTGGATCTGCGGGTCCAGCAGCCATTCGATCAGCCCGTGTTGAACATCGACGTGGATCGCACCAAGGCCGAGCAGGCGGGCATCACGCAATTCAATGTCGCGGGCGGGCTGCTCGTTTCGCTCAGCGGAAGTTTTCAGACCACGCCCACCTTCTTCCTGAATCCCAAAAACGGCGTGAATTACAGCGTTGTCACACAGACTCCGCAGTACCGGATCAGTTCGCTGCAGGATCTGCAGAACATTCCGGTCACTTCGCCCACCGCCAAACGCCAGGAAATTCTGGGCGACGTGAGCACCATCCGGCGTTCGAATCAACTCGCCGTCGTGAATCACTACAACATCCACCGCGTCGTGGACATTTTCGGTTCGGTGGAAGACCGTGATCTCGGGGCGGCCGGGAAAGATATCACGCGAATCGTGGACGCCAGCCGCAAGGACCTGCCGCGCGGGTCGAAGCTCACAATCCGCGGGCAACTGGCGACGATGCAGTCGTCGTACATCGGGCTGGCGGCCGGGCTGGCCGTGGCGATTGTCCTGGTTTACCTGCTGATCGTGGTGAATTTCCAGTCGTGGCTCGATCCGTTCATCATCATCAGCGCGCTTCCCGCGGCGTTGACCGGCATTGTGCTGTTTCTGTTTCTGAGCCGGACGCGGCTCAGCGTACCCGCCCTGATGGGCTCCATCATGTGCATGGGAGTCGCGACGGCCAACAGTATTCTTGTCGTCGCCTTCGCCAAGGAGCGCCTCGAACATCACGGCGACGCGATGCAGGCGGCCATTGAAGCGGGATTTACGCGTTTTCGTCCGGTTATCATGACCGCGCTCGCCATGATCATCGGCATGGTTCCGATGGCGATGGGAATGGGCGACGGCGGCGAACAGAACGCGCCGCTCGGCCGCGCCGTCATCGGCGGACTGCTGCTGGCAACGGTCGCGACTCTGTTGTTCGTGCCCTCCGTGTTCAGTCTGCTTCACAACAGGAAGAAGAAACCTGGAATAAAGCCGACCGTCTATGACAGTTACCAACCGGCTCATCACTAACACATGACAGTAGAAGAACCCAAGGAATCCATTGTGGGCGG
>CAZXCO010000402.1:0-2863 GCA_964639095.1 uncultured Solibacteraceae bacterium | reverse complement strand
GCGCGCAAATACGGGTCGGCCGGGCTTCCCGACAACACCATCTGCTTTGAGTTCAAGGGCTCGGCCGGGCAGAGCTTCGGCGCGTTTCTGGCCAAAGGCGTGACGCTCGAGCTCGAAGGCGACGCCAACGACTATGTCGGCAAGGGCCTGTCCGGCGGCCGTCTGATCGTGTACCCGCCGGAAGCTTCGACGTTCGTGCCGGAGCAGAATATTCTGATCGGCAACGTCGTGCTGTACGGCGCGACCAGCGGCGAGGCCTTTTTCAACGGCATGGCGGGCGAGCGATTCGCGGTTCGCAACTCGGGCGCCACGGCGGTGGTGGAAGGGCTTGGTGACCACGGCTGCGAATACATGACGAACGGGCTCGTGATCGTGCTGGGCAAGACCGGACGGAATTTTGCGGCCGGCATGTCGGGCGGCATCGCTTATGTGCTCGACGAGAACGGCGAATTCGTGAAGTACCGGTGCAACAAGGCTTCGGTCGATCTCGAACGGGTGTTCGATCCGAACGATCAGCACGTGCTGCAGACCACGATATACCGGCATTTCGACGCTACCGGCAGTCCGCGGGCGAAGTGGATCCTCGAGAACTGGAACGCGATGCTGCCGAAGTTCGTGAAAGTATTTCCGCACGAATTCAAGCGGGTGATGAAGAAAGCCGCGCATACCGAAACCGTGACGAGGCGCATCGTCATCGGGGAAGTGCGGCCGGTGGTCCATGGTTGACCGGCATCGTATTCACAAGGGTATGAAGTTCAATGGGTAAAATTTCCGGATTTCTGGAATATACGCGCGAGGTCCCCACGCGGCGCGCTGTCGTCGAGCGGGTCAACGACTGGTTTGAGATCTATCATCCTTTCCCCGAGGAAAAGATCCGGCTGCAGGGCGCGCGTTGCATGGATTGCGGCATTCCGTTCTGCCACACGGGCTGCCCGGTATCGAATATCATTCCCGACTGGAACGATCTGGTCTGGCACGGGCGCTGGCGCGAAGCGAGCCGCGTGCTTCACGCGACCAATAACTTCCCCGAGTTCACCGGGCGCATTTGCCCGGCGCCCTGCGAAGCGGCTTGCGTGCTCGGAATCAACGAGCCTGCGGTCACGATTAAAAACATCGAAAAGACCATCGTGGACCGGGCATGGCAGGAAGGCTGGATTGTGCCCGAGATTCCGGCGTCGCGGACGGGGAAACGCGTCGCGGTGGTCGGTTCCGGACCCGCGGGACTGGCCGCGGCCCAGCAACTGGCGCGCGCGGGACACTCGGTTACAGTTTTTGAGAAAGCGGACCGCATCGGAGGGCTGCTTCGCTACGGGATCCCGAATTTCAAGATGGAAAAGCACCTGATCGACCGGCGGGTCGACCAGATGCGCGAGGAAGGCGTGGAGTTCGTGGTGAATGCGCACGTGGGCAAAACATTGCCTGTCAGCGACCTGCGCCGGGACTACGACGCCATCGTTTTGACGGGCGGAGCCGAGCAGCCGCGCGATCTGAATGTGCCGGGGCGGGAACTTAAAGGCATTCACTTCGCCATGGAATTTCTCCCGCAATCGAACCGGGTGTGCGAAGGCGACAGTGTCCCGGACCAGATTCTCGCCACCGGCAAGCGCGTCGTCATCATCGGCGGCGGGGATACCGGAGCGGACTGCCTCGGCACGTCGCATCGTCACAAGGCGGCTCACATCTCGCAGTTTGAGCTGCTGCCCAAACCGCCCGAAGAACGAGCGCCACACACGCCATGGCCGCTCTGGCCCATGCAACTGCGGGTCGAGAGTTCGCACGAAGAGGGCGGCTTACGGGACTGGAGCGTCTCGACGGTGCGTTTCAGCGGCGATGCTGAGGGTAATGTCACGAAGTTGCACGGGGTGCGTGTCGGTGCGCCGCCGCACTTCGAGGCAATCCCCGGCACGGAATTCGAAATGGATGTGGATCTCGTGCTCCTCGCCATGGGATTTACGGGTCCTGTGCGCGGCGGTCTCCTGGAAGACCTTGGCGTTCGTCTCGACGCCCGCGGCAACGTCGCGACCGATGAGCGCTACATGTCCTCTGAACCGGGTATTTTCGCGGCGGGCGACATGCGGCGCGGGCAATCGCTGGTGGTCTGGGCAATCGCCGAGGGACGGAAAGCGGCTCGCCGGGTGGATGAGTTCCTGATGGGCAGCTCGAAGCTGCCCGACTAGCCCCGATTCCTCCTGTTCCATATCTTTGCCGGAATTCAGCGCCGCGATACGCTGAACATTAATGAATCGCCTTGACGAACTACGCCGCCGCCATACGGCTGCCGAAGAGGGTGGAGGCGCCGACCGCCGCGAGCGCCAGCACAGCGAAGGCAAATTGGCCGTCCGGGAACGGATCGAACTGCTGCTCGACGAGGGCACTTTCGAAGAGATGGACAAGCTCGTCCAGCACCGCTGTCAGGACTTCGGCATGGATCAGCAGGTGGTTCCCGGCGACGGTCTGGTGACCGGATTCGGCCGCATTAACGGACGTCCCGTTTACGTTTTCGCCAATGACTTTACGGTGTTCGGCGGCTCGATGTCGGAGACCAACGCGCGCAAGGTCTGCAAGATCATGGATCTCGCACTGAAGACCGGCGCGCCGATCATCGGCCTCAACGATTCCGGGGGCGCACGCATTCAGGAAGGCGTGCTCTCGCTCGCGGGCTATGCGGATATCTTTTTGCGCAATACCCTGGCGAGCGGAGTCGTGCCGCAGATCTCGGCCATCATGGGCCCGTGCGCAGGGGGCGCCGTTTACTCGCCGGCCATTACGGATTTCGTCTTCATGGTCGACAAGACGAGCTATATGTTCGTTACAGGCCCCGACGTCATCAAGACGGTGACTCATGAAGACGTGACGAAAGAGA
>CAZXCO010000401.1:0-7523 GCA_964639095.1 uncultured Solibacteraceae bacterium | reverse complement strand
ATTGCCGGCTTCGACGCCAGCGGCAGGAAGACGGGAGACGAGGAAGTGACAAAGATTGTCAAATCCGATGACGAATGGCGCAAGCAGTTGACAGCGCAGCAATTCGACGTCACGCGCCGGGAAGGCACCGAACCTGCCGGCACCGGCAAGTACGCCTACAATCATGCGGACGGGCTGTATCACTGCATCTGCTGTAACACGGTTCTGTTCGATTCGAAGACAAAGTTCGAGTCGGGGACGGGTTGGCCGAGCTTTTACGAGCCGATCGCCAGGGAGAATGTGGCTGAGGCCACGGACCGGACCTTCGGGATGGTGCGGACCAAGGTCAGCTGCGCTCGTTGCGATGCGCATCTCGGCCACGTTTTCGACGACGGTCCGCCGCCGACCGGACAGCGGTACTGCATGAATTCGGCTTCGCTCAATTTCGTGCCTCGCGGCAAGACGAGCGCGTCCTAGTTATTGAGCCCGTCGTAGTTATTGAAGGATCGAGAGCCTGGCGAACCTGGAGCGGTCGGCAGAGGAAAAGAGCGACCGCGACGAGGTGACGACGAGGCGCTCGGTCCGCTGCGGGTCCGCGGCGACATTCCGGACCTGCACCAGCGTTGCTGTTTTCTCCTCTTCGCCGGTTTTTCCGGATGCGGCCGGCGCGGGCAGCATGGCAGCGCTGGTGGTTCCGTTCAGAGTTCGTGTGCCTTCGGCATCGCCCTCGAATTCCACCGCCAGTCTGGCAACCAGATCGAGCGCAGCGACTTTCTGTCTGACGTCCTCGGCGATCTCGCGGTATTCCCGCTCCTTTGCTTCCGCCTTAGCAATCGCATCCTCCAGAGTCTTCTTAGCCATGTTCCAGGCTTCGAGCACGGGAAGCAACCGCTCTTCCTGACGGCTCCGAAGCAGATCGATCTTCAGCACAGGCGCCATATTCCGATCGTGACCCGGATCCGCCGTGGAACGCCATACTGCGGAAGGTTATCTTTTGCGCCATCAGGATCGCACATGGCTGCCACGGCTCCGTGCCCCAGAACGCTGTTCAGACGGTCTGAAGAGTGCTCAGGCGCCCGCGCCGTGGAGTACTACGGGCACTGTCTTGATGAAACCCCGCTCGCTCGTCCGCAGGTTCCCGGATTGGCGTGTGCCGTAAGGGCAAACCTCGGGCCGTCTGCCGGAGGAACCAGATTGCAGCGTCCGGCTGCATAGTATGGATCGCTTCCAGGTTGAACATTTTCCAAACAATCATTGCCTGCACACGCCGGATGGCGTCGGTTGCGGTGTCCCCGGGTGAGGTCCGGTCCCACAGGCAAAGAAATCCGGTGACGGGATCGATATTGGGGTGAAAGACCGGCTGCTGAAGATATGCTTCGAGCGGAACCGCAGGATAGAAGCGGGGAAACCGGAGATCGACACAGTGTGTGGAGACAGTGTCATCTGCCCCTGGAAGAATTTGCAATCCATTCGTCTCGCGGAGCCGGAGCGAGAAAATTTCCTGGATGCTCCCCGATTTTCGCTTCAACGGAATCAGAATGTTCGGATTGAGCGCTGCCAGACGGCAGATGGCCTGCCATTCGTTGTCCAGCCGGCGCGTACGGGTTGTTGGCGTCATGGACTCTCAGGATGAACGGGGAAGGCTGAACCGGGAACGTTGGCGCGCAGAAAAGTCGCGGCCACTCGTGAATGGTGCTCCAGAGTGCATCAATCAGCCATTGCGCGCAATGGTTGAGATGCGCAGCAGATCGTTCGGACGGACGCCCTGGCCGGGCAGCGGCGAATCAAAATCAAGCGATTGGCCGTTCCAGACCACCTGGACATCCCCATCTCCCTGAAGCACATTGCCGCGCTCCCGCAGTTCGGAGAGGACCTCATACAAAACGTCCTCAAGTGTCTCCTGCTCGTCAATGTCCACGTTGTAGCGCGTCTCGCCATTTATGGTGTCGAAATAGACCTGGTACTTTGGCATTGATTTGAATTTCCCCGATCGTTTTCTCCTGGGCTGGCTGTCGCTTCATCGCGCATGAAGTACAGCAGCGCGGGCGGCAGATCCGCGGCAATCCATCGGCACCGCAGGCATTGGCCATTGCACATGTCCCAGCAATGGCGGCACTGAGTCCGGCCGCAGCGCCGGCAGGCACGCAGATCGGCCTGATCCGCTGGCGTCATGCACACCTGGCATTGACCGCGTTCGGAACGGGGACCGAATTCGCGATCCCACCATCGGCTATCCGGGCTCAATGCTGGTACTTCGTTCTCCAGGCATGCCTTGCACCTGAGGCCTTCGAAACTCCAGCAATGCTGCTCGCACGCCACCAGTTGGCACCGGGGGCATTCGAAGCCTGTTTCGGACATGAAGCGCCGGTTACAAAGTGCGCAACGCCGGCGCGTCACCCTGTCAAGCTGCCTGACGCCAAGAAAACAGACGACGGCCACCGGCGGAATCAGCCAATACCAGCCGCCGGGTTCATGGCCAGCGCTGGTGGAAGACATGAAGGCCGCGACTCCTGCGCCGTTTGCCAGTGCCAGTAACAGCGGCAGGGGCCACCAGGAAACGAGAAGCCGTGGAGCGTAGAAAGTACTGAGTTTCCCGGCAACTGCCGCCGTCGCTGCAGCTACAGCAAACGCGTAAGCGGGTCCGATAAGCAGACACAGTAATTGCGAGAGCCCGACCAGAAAGCCTGCCGTCAGGACGAAGCTCAAATCCGCTAACTGCACTGCTTCAGCCATCCATGCGAACGACAGCGTGCAAATGACGATCCGGCAGCCCGAGGGCCGAAAAAGGCATTTCGGCCCAGTGCTCTTCGCGTCGAATCAGGCTGACGGTTTCAAGGGGCTCCACGCCGTCCAGGCCACACGCCGGACAACGGCCGCGGCGTCTTACAAGTGCTGCACGCTGCACAGGCCTCCAGTGATACCCGCAAGCCCTGCATCGGCACCGCACGCAGAGCGGCCAATCGAGAAGCAATGCGTGGTTATCATCCAACTCCCCAAGGATTTCCGCAGGTGTCTGATCCGGGCGAGCTTCTACACGCCTCACGCAGGGTTCGTGGAAGGGGCAGGCGCCGGCCCTGTGATGCGTTACGCATTCAATGGAGTTCCGGTGCATCAGATCGAGATTAACCGTGAATCCGCCTGTCATTTCTGCGTGCCTGGCGCCCGCATCCATTGTTCCCCTCCACAATTCCCGAAGGCCGTAGTCGACTTGCAATGAGGCAATGATTGACGCCATCATCGGCGTAGCAACAGCGATTCCATCCTCTGTTTCCGGGTGGAGACGTGAGGAGCAGGATATGTGCGTCTGCTGACTTTCGGTCAGTAATGCTCTTCGTCTGGAAGACGAAAGCAGGCATGAAAAGCATGGTGCTGCCGGCGCGCCGCCGAAAAAAGAAACCCGCCCCTGCCGGTAATTCGGCATACCCAGGCCGGCATCGATGACAGGAATTGAAAGCTCACGGGCAACATACGCGATATCGAGCCGCGCCCATTCGCTGTCAACACAACTGAAAATCAGATCCGTGCCGCGCAGGATCCCAAACCCAAGATCGGCGATCTCGCAGGGGAATTCCGCGACGCTCGTTGACGGGAAATATTCGCGCACGGCCTCTCCGATCGCAGCAGTCTTCAAAACACCGGTCCGTCCAGGTTTGCGAAAGAACATCGACCAGGGAAGATTCGCCGTCTCGATGGTATCGAAGTCAACCAGGATGACCGTGCCGGCGCCCAGGAGGCACAACAGCCGGACGGCTTCGCTTCCCAAAGCGCCCAGGCCGACAACCGCGAGCCGCAGATGACGGACCCGTGACTGGCGGTAATCGGACTGCTCCAGCCGGACATATGCTGCTTCAACTTCAGTTGCACAGCCAGGAGGATTGCCGGAAGTTTCTATCTTCCCCACTATGAATTCGTAATTTAAATCAATCAGAAGGCTGACACAAGTTTTGCAATTTTTGCGCTGTGAAATATATCTGTAACAATGTGCCGCAGCTTACGAACATATTTGATGAATATTTTGAGTAATGCCCGATCACTGGATAAAATTCAAAAAGACTATATATTTGCTCAAAGTCGTGAATAATCACCAGGCAGTGCACGCAGGTTGCCAGGTATCGCCAGCGGATTTTTGATCAGAAAATTCAGTTTTGTGCCGGGCGAGTCAGATATCGCCTTTGCAGTGCAGCGCCAGACAGCAGAGTGAGCCATTCGACAGACCTGAATGCAGGGCAGGAACGCGCAGCAGGCGCTCCCACGACCGTGGCGATTGAGAAGAATCCATGGGTCTTTATCAAAGCATGTACTTTATGTCGCTCGTGGGTGGAATTGCAGGTCTGATTGCCTGGGCGGCAGCCGTCATATTTACGCTCATTCTCCCGGCAACAGTTCATGGACTACTGCCCGATATCATCGCAACCGCCTCACTTGGCGCACTTACTGGGGGAATGACGGTTGCGTTTGCCGATCATTCGTCCGGACACCGCGCCCAGGCGCGGTTCGTCCTGACCGGCGTGGTGATCGGGGCGCTGGCAGGGTTGTCGGCAAGCCTGCTGCAGGTTCCGGTTTCACGGCATTTGGGCGCGAACGCTCCCGTGGCGGCCCGGATTCTGGCGTGGATGCTCGCCGGATCATTCATCGGTCTCGGTCTCGGTCTGCGATGGCTGTCTGTGAATCGGATGCGCCCTGTTCATGCTTTCGCCGGAGGGCTGGCCGGAGGCGGATTCGGCGGAATCATATTTTCCGGACTCACCGGGCAGGCGCCCGATCTGTCGCAGGCAGCCGCGTTCGTCCTCACCGGGGTGGGTATCGCAACCGGAGTTGCACTTGCACCCATTCTCCTGCGAGATGGTTTGATTCAGTTCGTCAGCAGCGGAGATGCGCGGGCGCAGAGCAAACTGGGCCGCGACAAAAAGGAATGGGAGGTTCAGGACGGCGACTCGTACGTAATCGGCAGCCAGGACCAGCGCCTGGATGCAACCCGGTACAGGCCTGAGATTGAAATTTATATTCCGGACGCATCCATTGCTCCGCGTCATGCAACGCTGTTTGCCCGGGACGGCCGCTTCTATCTGGCCCGTCATGGCGATGTTGCGAGTCCGGGCGGGCAGGCCCGGTATCTTCTGCGGGTGCGGGGCCAGTCAGTGAAAGCCAGCGTGGAACTCAGGCATGCGGACGATATTCTCGTGGGCCGCACGGCGCTGCGGTTTCTCGCGCGCTCGGGGACGGCGAAGGAGCCGCGGCCGGCGTGAGGAACGAAATCCTGAGCGTCGCGATGCTCTGCGCTGTCTTTCTCGCGCCGGCGCCTGGAGCCGCGGCGACGGCCACAGGAGGACGCCTCGAGTTTGCAGACAAAGTCCGCCTCGTCACGTGCGATCCGGCACTGAAGACGCCTTGCTTCCGGATCAAAGTCAGTCTGGTCAATGCGAGCGGAGCCCCGCTTGGGGCGGTCCTTCCGGACGCCGCGAAGCTCGCAGAGCATGTGACTGTTACGGCGGACAACCAGCAGGTTTCGCCGTTTTTCGTTTCTGCCAGTTCGGGCGAGGGCCGGAACCGGCTTCGGCCACGGATCGCATTGGTCCTGATTGACGTGAGCGGGAGCATGAATGAGAAGCTTCCGTCGGGCCAGACCCGATTCGAAGCCGCGCGGGCTGCGGCCCGGACCCTTGCGGATGGTTTTATCCCCGGTGTGGATCGAATTGCTGTTGCGCCGTTCGCAAGTCGTGACGTCGTGGCGGGAATTCGTGGAGCAGGCTTTGCGCGAACGGCCGGCGACCTTCGCCGCGCCATAGACAATCTGCAACAACCGGAGCCTCGCAATAATACGGCCCTCTACACGGCAGTGGACTCCGCAATCACTGTGCTGAAGGAGCAGGCGCGGGCGGAGGGCGACAGTGCCGAGGTCCTGCTCCTTACGATGACCGACGGCAAAAACGATGTTCAGGCGAGTGACGACCCGGGTTTATTGGCCGGTGACGCAGGCCTCGACGAAACGGCGCGACGAGTAAAGGAATCGGGAATCCAGACTGTCGGTGTCGGTTTTGGGAATCGCGCCGAGCTCGATGAATCCGCTCTTCGCCGAATCAGCACCGAGACTTATTTCGCCGACGATCCCGGCCAGCTCAAACAGGTCTTTTCATTTGCTCACGCGCTGCTTCGCGATCGCCTCACCATTACATTCAGTTCGCCCTGGAAAGACCGCTCGAGCCTGGCGGGCCGAACGATTCCGATGGAAGTCTCGCTGGGAATGCCCGACGGCACAAAGATGGTGAGCGGCCAGGCGATCTGGCAGGCGCCGCAAATCGGGGAACCGGCTTACGAAGGCAGATGCGAAGCAGCGGAAAGCCGCGCCGCACTGGCGACTGCAGACGCCGTGGAAGTCAATGGCTGGTTCGCAGTGCTGCGGCCGGCACTGGTGTTTGGCGGTTTTTCCCTGCTGTTCTTTGTTCTCTGGTTTTGGGTGCCGCGTCTCATCTGGCCGGATCGTTATCTTGGGGACCTGCAATCGATCTATTACCGGCGAAAGTGGACAGGCGCCGGCGGCATGCGGCGTCCCGGCAGGCCCGCCGCTTCGGCAAACACGCGAAGCGACCTGAAGGATTGGGGACGTCCACTTCCGCCGGTTCCCGCAGGCTTCAGCCCGAGAGGCGGGCCGGCGGTTCGGGATCGAGCGCCAGGTGAGGCGACTTACGTGCAGCCTCGTCCCGATCCAGGGACCCGAACCAGACTGGATTTCGAATGGACCGACAGCCACTGACCCCATTGGAAGGCATTTCAGGAGAGCCGCCATGCCGCTGATAAAGGTAATTCGCAAAGGGGTCACACCCCACATCCGAAAAGTGCCGACATCGACATGTGCGACCGTGCTGCCGATGACGCCGGATCGCGCAGGCCGGGAGGTTGCGTCGGAAAACGAGGAGCCGGTGCACGTTGAGTCCCTGCAGGATGCGTTCGACAAATTCAAGCCTTCGTTCCAGTTCCGGGGTTTCGCGGGTGACGAAGAAACCGAATTTCGGGCGGACTTCGAGTTTCGCAACATTCGGGATTTCGATCCGGAGAACCTGCAAAAGCGGCAGGAACTACGAGACGAAGACGGCGAAGTGAAATACCTGCGCAACGATCTCGCTGCACTGAAGCACAACATCGACGTTCTGTACAGGTTGAAAGACCGCTGGAGGCTTCCCACCGTGCGCCGCGCCTGGAACAACATCGAGCAGCGAAAAGAGATTATCGCCGCACTCGGCAGACTTCGCGGCGAACTCGAAAAACTTGCCGGGAACGGAGGCGACGAATAATGGCCCAACCTGCCGTGAAGGCGAGGACCACGGCCGATGTTCTCGGGACATCGGCATCGGAACTTCTCCACGATATCTTTGCCGATCTGCACCCCGGATTCATTGACGAAAGCCGCGATCTCGCCAGCATTTTTTCACCGCGTTCGGCGCGCGAGTTTCTCGATCAATTGACCGACTTCCAGGCGGTCCTGAGCGAAGAAGATACTTACGATACGACGGTGCGGAAACTGCAGGGCCAGATCGATACCGCTGAAA
>CAZXCO010000400.1:0-6623 GCA_964639095.1 uncultured Solibacteraceae bacterium | reverse complement strand
GTCCGATTCTCGATCCGCTCGGTCAATTCTACCCGCCCGGTCGACGTGCGGCAACCAGGCTCACCAGACGGGACGAAGGCCCTGATGGCCGCGTTCCGTGTATATGCGCTTGTTCGCCTTATGAATTGCCTTGCACCGTTGTTTTTCCACTCGCCGGAGCTTTCGGGTCCGATTCGAGCGCCGGCACTTCCTTCACGCGGATTTTAGTATTTTCCTTCCCGTTTGGCTGTTCATCGCCATCCGCCTTTTTTGTTCCTTATACACACACACGACACTGAATTTACTCTTACCTGCCGCTTTCGAGTGCTACGTTTCCAAGCGCTTTCCTGGCGCGGACAAATAACCCGACACGTCTTCTGCGGAGTCAACAGAAAGGAATACGGCATGACTACCGCTGCGCAGCAGTGACCTGGCGACGGACTAAAACACCACCTTCATCGCGAGCTGCAGGATTCTGGGGTCCTGCGCGCTCGTGATCAGGCCGAAGCTGGTTGCCGTGCTCAGTATGGCGCCCGGATTATTGAACCGGGTAGCGTTCAGAATATTGAAAGCTTCCGCGCGGAACTCGATCTGCTGGCCTTCGTGGATCCGGAAGGCCCGCACAAGCGCCGTATCGAACTGGAAGAAGGTCGGTCCGTTGATATTCAGAACTCCCATATTCCCCAGCGTGCCCAAAGCGGGCTGTGCGAACGCCGCCGAATTCAGCCATTGCACACATGGGGCCCGGTTGGCGCACGGACCTCCCTGATTCGCCGCCGCGGTGTTCTGCATGAGCTGGTTCGGGCGCTGCGAACCGAACCCGTTGAGAGCCTGATCGAGTCCGGAAAGCGCCGTGAAGGGCATCGGCGAAGAGTACCGGTAAATTGCGGAGAGCGTCCAGCCGTTGGCGACCAGATTGAATGCCCTGTTCGAGAATCGCGGCGTCCGAGCCACGAATGTCAGGTTGAACAGGTTACGCCGGTCACCGATGCAGTTGCCGCGATCCAGCGCCCGGTTATCGGCGTGAACGTAATTTGTTCCCGGATTCGGGGTTGTGGTGCCGTTCGCGGCGTTGCCGATGCAATGAGACCACGTGTAGTTCGCATTGATGTTCAGTTCGCTCGTGGCCCGCCATTGGGTCGTGAGGATGAGGCCGTTGTAATTCGACGTCGCCCCATCGTCGAACGCCGTCAGATTCGAGATATTCTGCGCGGCAACGGGATTCGAGATATTCAGCAGCCGGCGGGCGTTCAGATTTCCGGTGGTCGAGCAGGGTCCGGGAGCTTTCAATCCGTACTGCCCCGCCACACAGTTGCCCGGAATGTAGATCCCCGGATTCAGCTCGATGTTATCCCACAGGTGAATCGTCTGGTTCCCCACGTAACTTGCCGATACGAAGAGACCCGGGGTGACCTGGCGCTGGATTGCAAAATTCCAGCTGTACACCTCCGTGGTTTTGATATTGGGAGGAACGGGCAGATAGACCGCGCCAGGCGTGTAACGGCCGATGGGCGGAACCGAGTTGTAGGGGAAAGGATCGCCGCCCGGCGTGTTGACCCAGGGGTTATCCAGCGGAATCGGGCCATTCACCGTCGTATCGCCGGCGAACGGCGCGACATTGTCTTCATTGTGGTAGAACTGCTGGTTCACGAAGTCATAGGCGATGCCGGCGCCGGCCCGGATGGAAGTCTTGCCGTCGCCGAAGGGATCGAAAGCCAGCCCGACACGTGGCTCCAGATTCGCCCAATGCGAGTTCATGCCCGCATTCCCGTTAAAGCCGGGATCGCCCGGATAGTAGAAGCCCGGAGGCGCATTGGTCCAGATCTGGCTTACCGTGCCGGCATAGAAACGGCCGAGATCGAACGTATAAACTCTCTTGTCTCTCGACTGCATGGGGAAGAAAGGCTCCCAGCGCAGTCCGTAATTTATGGTCAAACGCGGGGTGACTTTCCAGGTGTCCTGCGCGTAGAGCCCGGCGAACCACTGGCTGATCAGAAGATCGTTGGGCGTCGACTGGCGAAGTTGCGACAGGTACCCGAGGAAGAAATCCGAAAGGCCCGTGCCGGTGGTCTGGCCGTTTACCGCATAATTGCCGATCGAGCGCACATTGGCCAGATGGATGATAATGCCTCGCGTGATATTGCCGCCGAAGGCGAACTGGTGCGACCCGTGAATCAGGTTGAAGTCGTCGTTCAGCGTGCCGTTGGTCGGATGTAGCCACGTATCTGTGCCCACCGCGGTTCCAAAGGTCGGGCCGCCGGTGATCGTCAGGTTCATCGCATGCTGGATGTAGCTGAACGCATTGATGCCGACGTCCGTGGGACCAAAAAAGACCGGGCCGCCGTGGAACATTCCGATGCGGTTTACCGAGGCGCGGAAGGAGTTGACTTTGGTGGCGCTGATGAGCCACGTATGGCCGAGAGTAATCGACTGGGCCAGATCGTCGGCGCCGTTGCTGTTCGCCGTCAGAAGATTGTCCGGCGTGAGCTTATAGGGATTCACCTGATTTTGCTTGGTGGCCAGATAGCGCCCGAAGATCGTTTGCTTGTCGTTCAACTGATAGTCGATCCGAACGGGCACCTGCCACTGCGATTGCGATACAAGGTCGCCCGTAAGAAAGTTTCCGCAGTCGTTCAGCGCCGGCGGGAGCTGGGACGCCATCTTCACGGCCGCCGGACTCAGAAGCGACGGAGCGACCTTGTTATCGACAAAAGGAGCTCCCAGAACCTTCGCCGTGCCGTTCTGGCAGCGTGCGCTTGCATAGATCGAAAAGTCGCCCTGGAACATCTGCGGCGTCGGGACGAAGACAGTGGTATTCACCGGACTCTGGCGGATGGTCGTCCCCTGATAGCCGCCGAAGAAGAAGATTTTGTTCTTCTTGATGGGTCCACCGATCGTGCCGCCGAACTGGTTGCGCTTCAGCGAATCGCTTTTGGCGGCGAAGAAGTTCCGCGCGTTGAGCGCTCCGTTACGGAAGAATTCGAATGCGTCGCCGTGAAACGAATTGGTTCCCGACTGCGTGACGGAGTTGACCTGAGCGCCCGAGTGCATCCCGGTCTGGGCGTCCTGCGTGCTGGTTTCGAGTTTGAATTCCTGCAGCGCGTCCGGGAATGGCAGGGGCATGTTCGTCGCGTCGTAAAGGTTGATGTGCGGCGCGCCGTCGAGCGCATAGTAGACGCCGAACGATTGCCCTCCCGCGACTGAGATCTGCACACCCGTATTCATGCCGTAGGAAGGAGACGCGCCGGTCTGCACGGCCGCGCCGGCCAGCGGAATCAGGTCCGTCGGCGTGCGGCCGTTCAGAGGCAGTTCGAGAATGCGCTGGTTCTCCACCACGGTTCCGACGCCGAGCTTCTGGGTTTCGACTTGTACCGCATTGGCCGAGACTTCAACCGTCTGCGTCACATCGCCAAGGCCCAGCACAACCGGGATCACGGGATTGCTGTCCACCTGCAGTTCGATGCCGCTTTGTACATAGGTGCGAAATCCGGTCTTCGCCGCTTCGAGGCGATATGGGCCGGTTGGCAGATTCGGCAGGACAAAGGACCCGGTAGCATCCGTAACGGCGGTACGTTTGATGCCCGTGTCTGTTTGAGTGGCTGTGACCTCCACACCGGCAATCGCGGCGCCGGTCTGGTCCTTTGTGGTGCCGCTGATCTGCGAAACGGCTTGTGCGTAAGCCGTACCGCACACGCTTCCAATAAGCAGCATTACCCCCGCTATGCTTCCTACACCCCTTAAGCCCGACATTTTCTCCTCCTCTGGAGTTACAAGGCCTGGGATTTTATAACGTCACGAACCCGGAAGCAATGGGATATGTCAAAAACCAGGAAGATCGGACCGGCAGCCGTTGCCGGCAGCAACCAGTGGAGTTCCCGCGGTCGGGATCGAACGGCTTAGAACAAAGCGCTGATTCCCACACGGATCAGCACGTAAACGATCCAGAGGCTCAACACCGCAAACAGGCCGAAAGATACGCTCGTGCGGTTTACTTTGGCGAAGCCGTATCCGAGCAGCCCGATTTCCGCGAAGGTGAGAATATCGAGCGCGCTCAGCAGCGTGTATAGTCCTCGCGACATCGTTTCTTTGGTCACGAATGCTCCGGCGTTTGTCGCCAGAAGATTGCTGACGTCGAGAGTCGTCCGATCGGGCGCTGCGAGGACGACGAGTACCGTCATCGCGCAAACGACCAGACGGTATGGAAATTCCGCCAGCGCCACCATCGAGAAATTGGTGCCGAACTTCGGTTCCTTGCTGCCCAGCATGGCGAATACGGTCAGTAGCCCCGCGATGACAAGGAGGGACACAACTCCCGCCACGATGACACTGCCGTACGTGATATAGACCTGCGCCGGCGAATGCGCGCGATCGAGCGCCGCCTGCATCTGTTCCGGGCTCAGCCGCGTATTCTGCAGTTGCTGCCGGATAATCGTATCCATTCCGATAAACCGGACCACCGTGACCGTGCTGGCCAGCAGAAGCAGAACACCCAGAATCGTCGGGAGGACCCAGGCGCCGCGCCGCTTCTCCAGACTGCCGAAAAGCTTCCCCGGCTGGTAAAAGACTTCGAGAATGCCCATAGTGGATGCCTTTATCTGGTGCAGTCTATCAGTTCCGGGGCTCCTTTGCCGCCGCTTCGCTGCTAGACTGTCCGACAGGGATGGCCGATCTCGAGATCAAACCGACGCCCGGAATGGTCCTGCGCATCGCCACGCTCGCCGGCGCCGCAACGGTGATCTCGCTTGTTCTGATGTATCTGCTGGTAGGCGGCGGCCGGGATTTCTTTGCACGGAGAACGACTCTTATCACTTACATGCCGGACGCCGCCGGAATCATGCCCGGTTCCGAAGTACGGCTCAGCGGCATTCGCATTGGCAAAGTGGAACGTGTGGAGCTTTCAGGACTCCTGGACCCCCGCCGTGCCGTACGCGCCGAAATGCGTGTCCTGACCCGGTATCTGACAGGTATTCCCGAGGATTCTCAGACCGACGTCAACGCCGATACTCTTGTCGGAGATCAGTTCATCGACATCGCGGAAGGCAAAAGTCCCATTCCCATCCGCGAGAACGGCGTCCTGCAAAGCGAGCCCGCCAAAGGTGACGTTGATCAGGCCAATCTTATCCAGACGCTGCAGAATAACCTTGCCCAGGTGAACCTGATTCTTACTAACATGAGTTCTCCCGATTCCAAAATCGGCCAGTTTATTCTGGGCGAAGATATGTATGATTCAGCCCTTACACGAATCAAGGGGTTCGATGGGGCCTTACATCGATTTCTTATTCCACGAAGCGGGATCGGCAGGGCGTTTTACTCAACCGAGATGTATACCAGGATGCGGAACTCCGCCCTGCAGGCGGACAAGCTGCTCGGTTCCATCCAGAACGGAGAGGGAACAGCAGGCCATCTCTTCGCAAGTGACGAGCAGTATGACAGGTTTCTAAGCGATCTCAGGAGCCTGCGAACCTCTCTCGCCGAGGCGAAAGCCGGCAAGGGCAGGTTGGGCCAATGGCTTCAGAATGACGACGGCTACCGCGAGATCACGCGGCTGCTGGCCCGGACAGATGCCGCCATCATCGCGCTGAATGAAGGTGAGGGAAAAACTGGCCGCCTGCTCGCCACAGCACAGCTCTACGAGTCGCTGAACGGGTCCCTGCAAAGTATGGAGCAAATTCTGCGCGACTTCCGCGAGCATCCGCGCAAGTATCTTCGCTACAAACCGTGAGTCTGGAATCCTGAGTCGGCTTACCGCGAGCGGAGTCCTGTCCTACCTGTGCGCAGCCCGCTTTTCCTGCGGCGCGGCGGCTTTTTTCGCGGCCCAGCGCTTGCGTAATGCCTCGGAGAGCCTTTTCCTGCCCTCCGGCGTTATGCCGCCTTTGCGTTTGGCCTTCGCTGGAGCCGTTCTGGCGGACGCCGACGCCGTCCCTGCCCTTCTTGCCGCCCACCGGGCTTTGAGCGCCTCCGAAAGTCTCCTCCGGCCTTCCGGAGTCATGCCACCCTTTCTCTTTGACTGGCGTCCGCGGGGAGCAGGCGCATTTGCGGTCGGAATTTCAACCTCGCGCAGAGCCGACAATGCACGCTCGATCGCTCGCCCCTGTTCTTCGAGCTTTCTGATGATCTCGTTCAAGCCATTTGTCATATTCAATCCCCGTTGATCTCGAATGGCATCCACCAAAACAAATCATAGCGCATTTGCATAAGTATTCTTATAAAGCTTCCAAAGGTTTGTCTTAGTTCGACCAATCCGGAACACTGAGACTACAGTGTTCTCAGCAATAGGTCTGCCTGCTGAAAACGATCAGCGCATTCTTTCCCGGCCTGATAAGAAAAAGGTCGGTTCATCTTACAAAGCGAGTTTGAAAGTTCGCTGCCGCCCATGAGACAGCTTGTTTCCGTGAAGAACGGTGGAAACAGGAATCGGACAACTTCAGAGCGTGCGCACCTCTCCGGATGCGGGCCGGCGATTCGGAATTCGAGGTTCCGCTGCACTCGACCCGTAGAGACTCCCGGACGATTCACAGACCGGTGCCCTCCAGATTCAATACTTAATCTATCGACATAGTATATCTTCTCTTGCCATAATCCCACTATTCCGATAGACTACTCGTATATCGGCGAGGACCGCCTGATTTGTATCGGGCTTTCCT
>CAZXCO010000399.1:0-6460 GCA_964639095.1 uncultured Solibacteraceae bacterium | reverse complement strand
TGCCCAGCGTGATCATACGGCCCGGCAGCCACGGGGCGATCTGGTCCTGCACCGCCTTCATGTAATCGGAAGCGGCCACGACCGGACCCTCGGCTCCCTCGAGCACCTGCTGGATATACGGCGTCTTTGCCGGCTCGGTGGGGTGCAGGCGGTTCCACCGGTCCACCTTCAGCGCCTCGCGCCGCAGTTCGTTGTAGCTCGTCACGCTCCAGACATCGGCCGCGACGTTGTACTTCTCGCCCAGAATCTGCTGCGCCTTGATTGCCTCGGTCAGCACCGAACCGCTGCCGAACAACTGGACCCGCGCTTTGGGCTTCGCCACCGCCGATTTGCTGAAGAGATAGATCCCCTTCAGAATCCCCTCTTCCGAGCCTTCCGGCATGGCCGCCTGCGGATAGTTTTCGTTGTAAAGCGTGAGGTAATAGAACAGGTCCTCGCGGTTTTCGTACATCCGGCGGATGCCGTCGCGGACGATCACCGCGATCTCATACGCAAAGCAGGGATCGTATGCGGCAAGCGTCGGGATGGTGCTCGCCAGCAGCATGGAATGGCCGTCCTGATGCTGCAGGCCCTCGCCCGAGAGCGTCGTCCGGCCGGCCGTGCCACCCATCAGGAAGCCCTTGCCGCGCGAATCCGCAAACGCCCACACCAGGTCGCCAACACGCTGGAACCCGAACATCGAGTAGTAAATGTAGAACGGAATCATATCGACTCCGTAGTTTGAATAGGCCGTGCCCGCTGCGGTGCATTCGGCCATCGAGCCGGCTTCCGTAATGCCTTCTTCCAGAACCTGGCCGTCTTTGGCTTCCTTGTAGTACAGAAGCACATCGGCATCCTCGGGCTTGTACTTCTGGCCGGAGACAGCGTAAATGCCATACGTCCGGAACATGGATTCCATGCCGAACGTCCGCGCTTCATCCGGCACGATCGGGACGATCCTCTTGCCGATTGCCGGATCCTTCATAAGCTTGCCCAGCAGACGCACAAAAGCCATGGTGGTCGAAGGATGCGGCGCCTTCGATCCGCCCCGGAACTCGTCGATGATGGAGGGGGCGGGCGCTTTCGTCTGCGAAGGCGCGGGCTTGCGCGCCGGGAGATATCCTCCCAGAACGCGCCGCCGCTCGTGCATATAGGCAATCTCGGGGCTGGACTCCGGCGGGCAGTAAAGCGCTCCGTCTTTCGCCGCTTCATCCGGGATCGGGATCTCGAACCGCGTCTTGAAGGAGGCAATCATCTCTTCATCCAGCTTTTTCTGCTGGTGCGTGGAGTTGCGTCCTTCGAATTTGCCGAGGCCGTATCCCTTTACCGTCTTCGCGAGAATTACGGTCGGGCCGCCCTTGTGCTCCATAGCGGCTTTGTAGGCGTTGTAGACCTTCAATGCGTCGTGACCGCCGCGATGCAGGTTGCCGATCTCGTCGTCGGTCATATCCTCGACAAGCTGCGCCGTCTCCGGATAACGTCCGAAGAATTCCTTGCGGACATATGCGCCGCCGCGCGCCTTGAATGCCTGATAATCGCCGTCCACGCACTCGTTCATGAGCTGAATCAGGCGTCCGGAGGTATCTTTCTGCAACAACCGGTCCCAGTCGCTGCCCCAGATGCACTTGATCACATTCCAGCCCACACCGCGGAACAGGCCTTCCAGTTCCTGAATGATCTTGCCGTTGCCCCGCACCGGCCCATCGAGCCGCTGCAGATTGCAGTTGATCACCCAGATCAGATTGTCCAGCTTCTCGCGCACCGGCACACCGATCGCGCCCGTCGATTCCGGCTCGTCCATTTCACCGTCGCCGAGAAACGCCCAGATTTTGCGCGGGGTTACGGGAATGAGATTGCGGCTCTCGAGATAGCGCATGAAGCGCGCCTGGTAGATGGAGTTGATCGGCCCGATTCCCATGGAGACCGTGGGGAACTGCCAGAAATCCTTCATCAGCCAGGGATGTGGATAGGAAGAAACGCCCGGCCCTTCACGCAACTCGTGCCGGAAGTTGTTGAGATGCTCCGCCGTCAGACGGCCTTCGAGGAACGCCCGCGCAAATACGCCGGGCGAGGCGTGGCCCAGGAAATACACCAGATCTCCGGGTTGATCGCCAAAGCTGCCCTGGAAGAAATGGTTGAACCCGACTTCGAGCAGCGTCGCGAGAGACGAATACGTCGAAATGTGCCCGCCGATGCCGTCGTCGTACTTGTTCTGGTGCGACACCATGGCCATCGCATTCCAGCGCGTCAGACTCTTGATGCGGCGCTCGAGCGCACGGTCCCCCGGATAAGGAACCTCCTGATCCACAGGGATCGTATTGATGTAATCTGTCGTGTTATGGATCGGAACCGGCACCCCGTTGTCGCGGGCGCGTTCCGCCAATTTATTGAGGAGGAAATTGACCCGGTCGGATCCTGCTTCCTCGACAACCTGGTCGAGAGCTTCAAGCCACTCCGCGGTTTCGCGCGGATCGAGATCGACCGAACGTTCGGTGAGTTGTTGGTGCATGGTGGGTTAAGCAACTATTATAGGCGATAGGCCAATCCGGACCGGGTCAAACCGGACCAATTTAATGTTGAGCGCTGAAAAATTCGGCGATCCGCTCGCTGCAACCCCCTGGCGGGAGCGAACGGCCGGCCCTGCGCAGCGGCTGGCCGGGAGCAACGTGACCTTTTGCCGGGCGGCGCGTCTATCGTGTTGGGGAACCCTCGACCGATGCACGAAGCCGCAGGAACGGTGAGTGCCATATTGGCGCCTTTTGAAAACAACGCCGAACGGACGCGCGCCGCTTCGGCTTCAGAAGAAGCAGAGCTGATCCGCATGGCCCAGCGGGGCGATCAGGAGGCGTTCGAGCGCCTGGTTCGCTCCTACGATCAGAGCGTGCTGCGGCTCGCCATGAACCTGCTGCGCTCCCCCGATGAGGCGCGGGATGTGTATCAGGAGGCGTTTCTAAAGGTTTACAGGAACCTCCATCTGTTCCGCTTCGACTGCTCGTTCCATACCTGGCTCTATCGGATCGTGACCAACGTCTGTCTGGATCATCTGCGGCGGAGAAAGGTCCGGAAGGAAGAATCGACGGTCGTCGAGACTCCGGACGGACCCGTCGATCAGGTGACGAAACTCGCCGAGAGCCGTCCGGCCGCCAATCCCGAGCGGCAGTTGTGGAACCGCGAGCTGAGCGAGGGCATTACAGCCGCGCTGGAGGGCCTGACGCCGCGCGAGCGCACCGTTTTCGAGCTGCGGCATTACGAGGGTCTGCGCCTGCGGGCCATTGGCGATATTCTCGGAACCAGCGAGGAAGCCGCCAAGAACTGCCTGTTCCGGGCGACCCAGAAGATGCGGTCGAGCCTCGAGACCTTTGTGAAAGTGTGAACCGTATGAAGTGCTCCGAAATTGTGGATCAACTGCCCCTTTACAGCTACGGAGAGGTCTCGCCGGAAGTGGAGGAGCGGATCGAAGCCCATCTGGCCGGGTGCGAGAGTTGCCAGACCGAATTTGCGAAGCACCGGGCCTTTCTCGACGCGCTCAACCAGCGTGAAGATGCGGCCGATGCCGCGCTGCTGACGACTTGCCGGCTGGATCTGCGCCGCAGCCTTGCCGCGGAATCCGCGCGCCGGGCGCCGGGCTCAGGCTGGTTCGAGCGTCTGCGCGAGCTGGCGCGTTTTCACATTCCGTTGCGCGTTCCCGTGGGCGCCATGGCGCTGGTGGCGCTGGGATGGTTCGGCGCGCGCTACACGCCGGAGCGCTTCGGCGGCTTGAGGGCGGAGCTGACGCCCATGTTTTCCAATGTGCAGTCTGTTCAGGCCGGCGACTCCGGCCAGGTGCAGATTGCGGTCGATGAGGTCCAGCGGCGCGTGGTGACCGGGAATCTGGACGAGCCGCGGATCCAGCAGTTGCTGCTCGATGCGGTGAGAGAAGAATCGAATCCGGGCGTGCGCGTGGAATCGATCGGCGTGTTGCGGAACAGCGCCGACTCCGAACAGGTGCGGCACGCGCTGATTGACGCCTTGTCGCGCGATCCCAACGCCGGGGTCCGGCTGAAGGCTCTCGAAGGGCTGAAGCCCTACGCCGGCGATCCCGAGGTCCGCAAGACCCTGGCCAATGTGCTGTTGAAGGACGATAACGCGGGCGTGCGGGTGCAGGCGATCGATCTGCTGACGGCGCACCACGACGACTCGATCGTGGGCGTGCTGCAGGATGTGATGCAGAGAGAGAACGACGGCTATATCCGGTCGCGCACACGAAATCTTCTGGAGATGATGAAAGCTTCGATTGGTACGTATTGAAGGCGGGCGGGACGTTACGGTGCGCTGTCCGTCCAATCAATCAGGCATGAGAAGAGTAATGAGGATTCCCGGGAAGATCGCGTTGATCGCAGCCACCGCCGCGACGCTGGCGATTCCCGGATTTGCCCAGACTTCGGCACGGGAACGCGCCCACTCCACAACCTTGCGGGAAATCGCCAGCCGCGGCTATCTGGGGGTGGCCGTCGCGGAACTGACCGAGGACCGGGTGAAAGCGTTGAAGCTGCACAACGATCAGGGTCTGGAAATCACGCGCATCGACGGCGCCAGCCCCGCCGCGAAGGCCGGCCTGAAGGAAAGCGACGTCATCCTCGAGGTCAATAACAAGCCCGTTGAAGACATTCAGCAGTTCCAGACGACCATCGGAGAAACGGCCCCCGGCTCCAAAGTGGAACTGACGATCTGGCGGAACGGCTCGAAAAAGAAGGTTTCCGCGACACTCGATGCACGTCCGGCCAATCTCTTCCTGTTTGGCGGACCAGACTTCCCCGACGCTCCTGTTCCCCCGATGCCCCAAGTGCCTCTTGGCAGGAATCCGTTCCCCACGATACCGGCCAACAGCCCGATGGTGGGATTTGAGGGGGAGTCGCTGAACGCCCAACTGGCGCAGTTCTTCGGCGTCAAGGAGGGCGTTCTGGTGCGGAGCGTCAACGCCAGCACGCCCGCTGAGCGGGCAGGGCTCAAAGCCGGGGACGTTGTGGTGAAAGTGAACGGCACGCCGGTCACGACGCCGCGCGAGATCACAGCGCTCGTGCGGGCAAGCCACAAAAAAACGATTTCCTTCACGGTGGTGCGCAATAAGAAGCAGATGTCACTCAACGTGGAAATCGCCCGCGACCGCTCCTCCGGCGCATCGGACCGGGACGATCTCTGATCGCGCAGGCGCCGCGCTACCGGGGCCCGAGCGGACGCCCGAACCGGACATTCGAATAGACATCGATCCGGTCATCGTCGCCCGGGTCTGACGAGTACCGCACATCGACGCTTGCGACCGGGCGCAGACGGATCGCCCCGCATTCCGGCAGCGCACTGTTGGCCAGGAAAATTCCACCGGGCGCCACCATCGGCTGAATATTCAACATGGAGAGGGCCCGCTCGAATGCGCCGTAGTAAACGAGCACGTTGGTCGCGATCACCAGATCGTACGTTTCGCCGGCCGGCGGCCGCTCCGTGACCATATTCCACGGCAGAGGCTTCAGCGCCCGCACCACTTCCGGACGGACCCGGACAGCCCGCCGCAGCACATTCCGGACCTGAGGCGGCGCGGCCGCCGGTTCCGCGGGCGCGCCCACGCTGTCGCCGAATCGACGCCACCAGGCCAGAACATCCGGATTCCACGGCCGCGTTTCGTCGAGCACGAGTTGAATCGTGTAGGACTCGCCCGCCTTCGCCCGCGCGACGGCGCGCGTAAGGTGATCCAGCGTCTGGGGACTGATATCGAAGACGCCGAGCTCGAGGTCCATAACACGGGCGAGGCCGAGCCGCACCAGCGAATCCGCAAGGCCGAACGGCTGCAGGGTCTGCAGCGGGTAGTAATCGAATCCCCGGTCTTTGTCCGTGAAATCGAGCCCTGGGCCGATAATCGCGGCGCGGCGCACGGAGGAAAGCAGGCCCTGCCGCTTCATTTCGGCCAGCGCGCGCTCGATCGCAAAGTCCGGACGAAAATTCGTGTCGACTGACAGCCCGCGATCCCGAAAGAGCTGGGAAAGGCCGGGGTCGTTTGCAGTAGCTTTGTCGAGGACCGCGCGATATCCACTCTGCTCCGCAAGATACCGGGCAATGCTGTTGCGGACGTAGCCCTCCGTGCGGTGCTCGTCGTCCTTCGAGGCAGTGTGATAGCCCAGCCGCGCGAGCAGGTCGCGCAGCCAGAGGAGCCGCTCGTTTCCCCCGGGATTCTGCAAGGCCCGGATAAAGTCCCGGGTTCTTGCCTGAATGGACGCGGCAGCGTCGCGCGGATCGCCGGTGATTCGCGGCTGCCCGGTAAAGGAAACGCCGAAGAGAACGAAATTGACGAGTGAGTCCTCTTCGCCCCGCTGGAGGCGGGTGCGGATTTCCGCATCACGGCGCCGGATCCACTCCGGCCAGGCACGGCGGCGCGCGCTGCCGTCGAGCGCGGCAAGTTCCGGAGGCAGCGGGAGCTTGCAGTCCCCTACGACGGCTTCAACCGGATCGTAAT
>CAZXCO010000398.1:0-2718 GCA_964639095.1 uncultured Solibacteraceae bacterium | reverse complement strand
AATCCCAGGCGATTACGCGGCGGCGGCTGAGGCAGTTGGGCAGGACGTCCTTTCCGAAATCGTGGGAAGAGGCGGGATTGGCGGCATCCGCGATCAACTCGTCGATCAGGACCTGCGTATTGAAAATGTAGATCCCCATTGACGCGCTGACCTTGGAGGGATCGAAGCGGGACCGGGCTGCCCGGCCGTGGGACGGCTTTTCCTCGAAGCCCCGGACGCGGTAGTCGGTCCCGATATCGGCGATGCCGAAATGGACGGCTTCGGAAGGGTTGACAAGGATGGTGGCGATGGTGACTTCCGCGCCCTTTTCCTGGTGCCAGGAAAGCATGTCGCGGTAGTTCATCTTATAGATATGGTCCGCGGCGAGGATGAGGACCTGCTCGGGGGCTTCGGTCAGGATGCTCTGCAGATTCTGGTAGACGGCGTCGGCAGTACCCTGATACCACTCGTCGCTGACGCGCTTCATCGGGGGAAGAATCTCGACAAACTCACCCATGGCGGTGGCGAAGACATGCCATCCGTCGCGGATATGTCTGTTTAATTCCAGTGACTTGTACTGTGTTAGTATGAAGATTCTGCGGACATCGGAATTCATGCAGTTGGAGAGCGTGAAGTCGATGATCCGGTAGACGCCACCGAACGGAACTCCTGGTTTCGCGGTATCGCGCGTTAGAGGATAAAGCCGCTCGCCCGCTCCTCCCGCCAGCAATATCGCGAGAACATTCACCATAAGGAGTCTGGAACCGGTTCAGCGGGATTTCCCGCGGCGTCCCAAAAAGCTCGGGGGCTTGACTTTTGGGATCAAGCCCATATGATATCAGTACCTTGGCACAAGCCGTGGAACTTAATGTGCGGCGTTGCCAAAGTTCAATCTGTGATCGGTTTGGAGGTGTCGAAACGTTTTGGCTGAAGTCAGACTCCAGGAAGGTGAAACCCTGGAAAACGCCCTCAGGCGCTTCAAACGCAAGGTGCAGCAGGAAGACATCATAAAAGAGGTCAAGCGCCATTCCTTTTATTTGAAGCCGGGTGAGAAATTGCGGGTCAAACAAGCATTGGCGCGCAAACGGAACCGGAAGAAAAGTCGCCGGGAAATCGAATAATTGAGCGCAAAGGGCCGTGGCCTGTCCGGCCGGGCGGCAACGCGGTTTCAATTCGTAACAGGCGGAGCGAACGGCAAACGCTCCGCTTCCTTTCTCAGGATGGTGCCATGCCGGACTTTCAGGATCGGGTCTTAAAATGTACGGACTGCGGAGCGGACTTCGTCTTCACCGCAGGGGAACAGCAATTTTATTACGAGAAGGATTTTAAAAACGAACCCAAGCGCTGCAAGGCGTGCAAGGTCAGACGGCAGAGCAATCCTTCCGAACGAGGCACACCGCCTGGGCGCGTTGAAACATCGGCAATCTGTTCGCAATGCGGTCGGGAAACGACCGTGCCCTTCCGGCCCACTCAGGGGCGCCCCGTATTCTGCCGGGAATGCTTTCAGGCGCGTAAAGTCACGGGAGCGACGGCTGGTTGACGGAACGTGGCTGCTCCCCACAGTTCTACGCGGAAGAGTCCGGAATCGCCAGCGAACCCGGAGTCTTCCGCAACTGTCCCGGAACGCGATTCCGGGATTGTGGAACCCGGAGCGGCTGGCGGCTCCGGTAATTCCTGTTCTCCAGAGACTCCGCAGAATACCCTCCGCACGGACCTTTTCCGGAACACCATGGATCTGACTGAACCTTCCCTCGACCGGCTGCGTCTCAAGCTCCGTTACAAGGTGCTGTACCACCTCGGGCATAATTGCGCGGATGTGGACGACCTTGTACAGGAGACTCTGGCACGCTTTTTGCGGGCGGAGCAGAAGCAGCAGATCCGCAACACGGAGGAGTTCGGCGCTTTTGTAAACGGAGTTTGCCGCAACGTGATTCTGGAATACCGGCGGCGGGTCAAGCGGGAGCCGATGGTCGATCCCGATATCCCCATTCCGGATGCGGGGATCCGGCCGGACGCTGAGATTTTCGAGATGCGCGACGCCATCGATAACGGGTTGAAGGAATTGGCGGAACGCGACCGCGTGATTCTGCGATCTCTATATCTTGAAGGCAAAGAGAAGGAGGAAATCTGCAGGGAATGGGGGATGAGCGACGCCCAGTTCCGGGTTGTGCTTTTCCGCGCCAAAGAGCGGTTTCGCCGGGTGTATGCCACGGAAATGAAACGAAGTCCGACGGCGGGTCACTGAGTAGGCGGACGGAAAGATGGTCTGCAAAATATGGTCTGTAAGAAGGAACCGATAGAACGCGAGCAGGTGATCGCGAAGTATCTGTCGCGATCGCTTGACTCCGAAGCCGTCGAGGAATTTGAAGGCCACTATCTCGGCTGCGACGAGTGCTTTGAAGAGCTGCGGATCAGCGAATATCTCGCCCGCGATTTACGGGCCTCCAATCTGGCATGGAATCAGAACGGAGGCGTTTCAGTGCTGCGGTTCAGAGCGAACGCAGAACTGACACATTCGGCCCATGAACTGGACGAACTCCGCAAAGAAGTACTTGAGCAAAGCGACTCCCGCGTGATCATCGATCTGAGCCGCGTCACGCGAATCGACAGCGCCGGACTGGGACAGTTGATGAGTTGCTACTCCCATCTGGTGAAGAACCGGGGAGCATTGAAAATGCTGAACCCGGCGCCCGAAATCCAGAAGCTTCTGGATATGACGGGGCTCAGCAGCCTGATTCC
>CAZXCO010000397.1:0-5515 GCA_964639095.1 uncultured Solibacteraceae bacterium | reverse complement strand
TGGGGGCAAACGGCCGCGCGAGCTACCTCAGGAATTTCACCGCGGCCGCCATGGTTTCGAGAACGCTTGGAGTTTATTCGGAAGCGTTGACACGCTACGCGGGAATACAAACTGGCGGCCTCTGCCAGTCCGTGTCCGCGCACACCCGGCAGAGCGAAAACGAAGTCAGCAGGGTGATGGCGCCCTGAATCCGCAGAGTGCGGCCGCCTTCACGGAACAAAGGCAGCCCCGCAGCAGGAAGCCTTTCATGGAAAGCGGAACTGGTACGCAGGTCGCATTCAGCCTGGAATGCATTCGTTCGCCTCGTTACGACCAACACGAATGCAGACCGCTTCTCGCGGCTCTCGCATACGTGCTGTCGGACCTTCTGGTGCTGACTCTCGCATGGACTCTGGCGGTTGTCCTCCGATCCGCTTTTCATGCGGATTTCACTCCGGTGTGGTACCTGCGGTTGTGGCCTGTGCTTGCCATCTGCATCGCGACCTACGCAACGCGCGGACTATACCCGGACACCGGAATGAGCCCGGTGAAGGAATTTCAGGAGCTGACGATCTCGACTTCGATGGTGTTCTCGAGTCTCATTGTATTTACATTTCTCGTGCATACGGCCGAAGCTTATTCCCGGCTGGTATTTCTGTGGGCCTGGGTTTTGACAATCGTCTGCCTTCCCTTCAGCCGGGCCATCGTTCGCCGTCTCCTGGGCAGAAAGAGGTGGTGGGGAAGCGCCGTAGTCCTGCTCGGAGCGGGGCCGGCCGCAAGCGCAATACTACGAACAATTCACAACGATCCGGTGCACGGGATCCGCGTGCAGGGCGTATTCGGAAATACGGCTGCGACTCATCTCGAAGGCGTTCCGGTGCTCGGCAACCTCGATCAGGTGCAGCGGATAACGAATGATCTGGGCGTCACAATTGCGATCGTCGCCATTCCGGACTTCGGCGCAATGCCCATTTCCGAGATTGTGAACCGCTACAGCAAGTCATTTTCGCAGTTGATCATGATCCCCGATACCGGGTGTCTGACGAACCTCTGCGTCGAGACGCATGGCCTGGGGCATCTCATGACGATTCGGTTTCAACAGAACCTGCTCCTGAGGGGGCCGCGGATCTGGAAGCGGATTGTCGACGTCATACTGTCCAGTGTTGGCGGTCTGGCAATCCTGCCTTTGATGATCACAGTGGCAATCGCGATCAAGCTGACTTCGCGGGGGCCGCTGTTTTACGGTCATTCCCGGATCGGCAAGGGGCAACGGCTTTTCAAGGCGTGGAAGTTTCGCACGATGGCGATCGACGCGGACGCCGTCCTGCGGCAGCATCTCGCGCTTGATCCCGCACTGCAACACGAATGGATGACAACCCACAAGCTCCGGAACGACCCCCGCGTGACGCGCGTGGGAAAATTCCTGCGAACCTGGAGCATCGATGAGTTGCCCCAGTTGTGGAATGTGCTTCGTGGCGAAATGAGTCTGATCGGACCTCGCCCGATAGTTCGCGACGAGGTGGCGAAGTATGCGGACAAGTTCGAAATTTACACACGCGTCCTTCCCGGAGTCACCGGACTGTGGCAGGTATCGGGCAGAAGCGATACCGACTATCAGCGACGCGTGGATCTTGACGCCTATTATGTGCAGAACTGGTCACCCTGGCTGGATATGTATGTGCTCGGCCGAACGCTGAAAGTCGTCGTCGCCCGCACCGGCGCTTATTAGAACGCGGCAGACGAGTTATCAGAGGCCGCGACACAGCACACGATTTTCCAACGAAGCATGACAACCACTGAATCCTCCGACGGACTGCTGGATGGCAGAATCGAACGCGGCCTTGAACTCCGGGCGCCCGAGGAATCCGAACTGGAGGCCTGGGACAAGTTCGTCGTAAAACATCAGCACGGAAGCCCGTTTCACCTGAGTGCATGGAAACGGACGATCGAAGATTCGTTCCACTACAAATCCTGCTATCTCCTGGCCCGCGATTCGAGCGGCATCAGAGGCGTGCTTCCAATGTTTCTGGTGAGAAATCCGCTGCGTGGTCGCGCCCTCATTTCATCTCCGTTCGCTGTTTATGGAGGCATTCTCGCGGACACAGCAGAAACCCGGCGGGCTCTTTATGAGCGTGCGCGAAGTATCGCGGAGTCCTTGCATGCGGACTATATAGAGTTTCGAAACGGCTATCAGGAGCAATGCGTCCAGGGATCCAACGTCTCCCGGTACGTCACGTTCACAAAGCCGGTTTCTCCCGACTCCGAGGTGACGCTCAGTTCGCTTCCTCCGAAGGCGCGGAATAAGGTTCGGAAGGCGTTGCAGCAGGGCTTCTCAATGCGCTATCGAGTCAACGATGCCGAGGCCTTCGAAAGCGTCCACTCCCGGAATATGCATCGGATCGGGACGCTCATGCTGCCGGTCCATTACATAAGAAATCTGATGCGCCATTTCGGAGCGATGGTGGATATCAGAGAGGTGATTCTTGAAAACACGGTCGTCGCTGTCAGTCTGAGTTTTTTCTACACCGGGCAGATGCACACCTTTTATTCTTCCACTGACCCGTCATTCAACAAATTGGAGCCAAACAGTTTTATGTATTTCGATCACCTCTGCTGGGCCGGCGCCAACGGCTATAAAGTCTTCGATTTCGGTCGAAGCAGGAAGGATGGCGGAGTATTTGAGTTCAAAAAGCGATGGGCCTCCGATATCCGGGAGTTGCCTTATGAAATCACGCTGATCAGGCGGAAAGAGCTGCCGCAATCGGCTTCGGCGGGCGCAATGGCTCCCGTGTTCATGGCCGTCTGGCAGAAAGTGCCACTGCCCGTCGCACGGTTGTTGAGCCGGGTGTTGCTCCCTTTGTTTCCCTAGAACGACTCACAGGAGAATCCGATGACGTTCTGGGGTGCGGTGCACCATCTGGCCCGGCTGATTGCTTTCGACTCCACAGAGTGGGGGTATATTCCCTACTACCTGAGGCTCAAGCGCCTGGGGATTGACGTGGGACTAACTGAGATTGACAGCCTTGGCCTCTCCGGCGAGAGAGCCAACGGTCACAGCAATTCGGGCGGCCCGGATCTGGCCGCTCTGCTCAAAGTCATCGGGGTGACGCCGCGGGACAGGATTCTGGACATCGGATGCGGGAAGGGTGGAGCGATGCTGACGATGGCCCAGTTCCCCTTCGCACAGATTGACGGCGTCGAGCTGTCGCCGGAACTGGCGCAGATCGCGAAGGAGAACTTCAGGAAGGCTGGCATCAGCAAGGCCAATGTATTCTGCTGCGATGCAACGGGGTTTACTGCGTTCCACGAGTACACTCATCTTTACATGTACAATCCCTTCCCCGCGCTCGTCGCGCGGCAGGTGTCTGAGCAGGTTGTCAAATCGGCACAAAATTCAGGAGCGAAGGTGACCGTGATTTACCGCCACCCCGTACATGACGAGCTTCTGCGCAAATCTGGTTTGGTAAAGACGCAGGAGTACCACAATTACGTTCTGAACTTTCCAGTGGAACGGGCTGCCGACAGAACGTTTTATCTCTACGAGACACAATCGCCGCAAGAGCTCGAAGAGCAAGAGGAAGGCGCCGCATAATGCGCGGAGCATTGCGATATTTCGGCAAACTCCTGGCGGCGGACAAGAAGGAGTGGACATATCTTCCATACTTGCTGCGAATGAAGGCGAGAGGAATCGATCTGTCATGGGTCAGCGTGTCGGATCTTGGTCTCGACGAGGCACGGTCAAACTGGTACGGGGACTCCGGGGGGCCGTTTCTCGAGATGATTTTACGGGCTCAGCCGATTGGGAAGGGCGACGCGATTCTGGATATAGGCTGCGGCAAAGGCGGAGCCATGCTGACAATGCTCGGCTACCCTTTCGGGAAAGTGGACGGCGTCGAGATCTCGCCGGTGCTGGTCGAGACCGCGAGAAGAAATCTGAGCCGGGCCGGAGCAAAGCACGCGCAGGTGTTCTGTTCGGATGCGACGGAATTTCGCGACCTCGACCGCTACACGTGGTTCTACATGTATAACCCGTTCCCGGCGGTCGTGATGGGCGACGTAATCAACAACATCCGAGCGTCGATTGTCCGGACCAAACGGAGGGCCAGGATCATTTACAACAACCCTGTTCACGCGCAACTTGTTGAACAGGCCGGATTCCGGAAAATCGGGGAATTCAGGCTGGATGTGAATCCATGTTTTATTTATGCGGCAGACGGCCTTGTCGGCGCCTGAAAAACTTCAAAGCGCGTTATCAACGCGGATCAGGTCATTGAGCGTGTTAGCGAAGCGGCCCGAGCGGTTGCCGGTTTCGGCGTTTGAGAAACACTTATGAAGAGCTCCATTGTAAGGCGGGCCATAAACTTCAACGAGAGTCTCAGCCGGAGATTCGATGCGCTTTTGCCGGGGGAATATCAGGTCGACGGAAACAGAGATTTCAGGGAACAGTTCTCCCCGCCGTACATAACGAAAGGCATTCGGCTCGTAGACGTCGGCGGGGGCAAGATTCCCTATATAGACGCCAGGACAAAATCCGCACTTGAACTGCATGTTACGGGACTGGACATCAGCCGTGAAGAGCTCGATCGCGCGCCGGCCTGCGCCTACGACGAAGTGATCTGTTCCGATATCAGTGCTTACCACGGAAAGCGCGACTCTGACGTGGTCGTGTGCCAGGCGGTTCTGGAACACGTGAAGGACGTGGGAGTGGCCTTCGCCTCCTTCGCATCAATCCTGAAACCCGGCGGCGTCGCACTGATCTGGGTGCCATCGAGAAACGCGTTGTTTGCACGACTGAATTTGCTGCTGCCGGAAACTCTGAAACGGAAGATTCTTTTCTTTATCTATCCTCGAATGCGTTACGGGCAGGGGTTTACAAGTTACTACGACAGATGCACGCCGGTGAAGTTTCAGGCGCTTGCGGCGCGCTACGGATTTGTCGTGGAGCGTCAGCAGCTGTATTTTTCGAACAAGTACTTCTACTTCTGTACTCCTTTGCATGTGATGTGGCGGGCCTGGCTTCTCGTCTTTCGACTTCTCCGGCATCAGGAGGCGGCTGAGACATTCGCCATGGCGCTCAGACTCACGGCAGGGGGCGCCGCCGGGGCGGAATCGGCCGGGGGCACGGAACCGGCGAAGGAACGTTGTGCGCACGCTCGCGAAGTTGGCGTACAACAGTGACGGAAGAGCCGGTCAGGCGGTGGGTTACACGAGAAGTTCCCCGGGATGCGTCGGGCAAAAATGGATGTGTATCGGCCTTTGCCTGGCGCTCTGCAGCCCGGCCATCCTGAGGCCCGCGACATATCGGGCGGGAGTCGCAGGTCAGACTCGGGTAACTGTGGACCTGATGGCGGGGCCATACTCCGGGTGTCCGGGTTCCGGTTGCGCCAAAGGGGATTATCGCTGGGCATCCGACGCGACGGTGTCCGCCAACAGTTTTGTTCTGACGACCCCGAGCGGCGCCTTTACTTCCGCTGATGTCGGCAAGAGAGGCGTGGCCGTGGACTGGCATGCCCCCAATGTCCCCTGCGGCGCGCCC
>CAZXCO010000396.1:0-2043 GCA_964639095.1 uncultured Solibacteraceae bacterium | reverse complement strand
GCTGCGAACTGCGGCAAAACCGGGCGGGTCCGGATGCCCATTCCGGCAAAAAATACCACAGTAATGGAACCGGAAAAGCCCGAATTTCTTACGTACGATCCGGCACACATGCTATCTTCGTAGTTTGCGCGCCAACCGTATTATTCTGACAGTCGGCTTTCTCCCTTTTTTCGCCAGCGCGCTTTCCGCGCAGGCGCTTTTCGTCAAGCCGGTGAAAGTGCTCGGGGATCCGCACTTCATCGGAACGGCGGGGAATCCGCTCGTCTATGATTCGACAGGGCCGAACGTCGTCGAGGGGCGTGAGCTGAATCAGCCGCTGGGCGTCGCCCTGGACACTTCGACTTCCCCGCCAACCGTTTATATCGCGGACACCGCGAACAATCGCGTACTGGCTTTCCGCTACAACACGCAACTGACGGCAGGCGCCACGGCAGACCTGGTACTCGGGCAGCCCGACCGGTTTACGAATCTTGCTGAAGGACCCGGGACTGCGCTTTCCACCGGTCTGCGTGGCCCGACCGGACTGGCGGTCGACAGCGCCGGAAATCTGTATGTCGCCGATTCAGGCGACAACCGCATCCTGCGTTATCCGAAGCCGTTCTCCCAGCCTGAGGGGTACCAGTTTCCCGATCTGATTCTCGGCCAGACTTCATACACGAGCGCCACCGCAAACAACGGTGGCATCAAAGCGACGACGCTCTTCCTCAGCAGCAGTTCCTTTTTTTCGCATACGGGACTTGCTTTCGACGCTTCCGGCAATCTCTGGGTGACCGATACCGGCAACAACCGCGTTCTGCGTTATCCAGCTTCTGTTTTGAAGGCCAACCAGAATGCTCCTGCCGATCTGGTTCTCGGACAGGCGGACTTCGTTTCGAACGCGGCTGTTAATTCGAGGACGTCGAAAACCGGGCTGCTGCACCCCACTGCAGTTTCTTTCGATGGCGCCGGTCACATTCTTATCGCCGATGCGTTGGGCCGGGGTCTGGTTTACGCCCAGGACACCGCCACGGGCGCCGCGGCACTCCGGATTCTGGGCGTTGCGGCGCCGACGCAGTCGCAACCGAACCCGGCGGCGGTCAGCCAGATTTCCGCATCGAATATCACAAGCGTGATCGCGGCCGGCGGCAACGTCATTGCAAGCGACGCCGGCAACAGCCGGCTGCTCATCTATCCGCCGGTGGATTCGTGGCCAGCCGAACTGACCCAGTTTTCGCCCTCGGCTACGGCTGTGATCGGCCAGGATACGTTTTCGGATTCCATGCCGAACAAGGGCGGGCAGCCGTCAGCGTCATCGCTGAACGGACCGGTCGATCTGGCGCTTGCCGGAGGGGAACTCTTCGTTACGGACAGCAGCAACAACCGCGTTCTCGTATTCCCGGCGGCCGCGGCCGGGATCTCCACGACAGCCGCCCGCGTCATCGGCCAGCTCGACTTCCCTGACAGCGCGCCAAATCTGGCGGAAGGAAAAGAGTTCAATCTCGCGAGCACGATCAGCGGCGCTTCGGGCTCAGCGATTCTCGATCTGAGCGCGACACCGCCTCACTTGTATGTGGCCGATACGCTGAACAACCGCGTCCTCGGCTTCAACGATTTCCAGCACGCACTCCACGGCGGCCAGGCCGATCTGGTGATCGGGCAGCCGGACTTTTCGCGCACGGCGGTGAATTACCCCTCGAACAATACGGCGACTCCCAATGCACAGGGCCTCAACAGCCCGTCGGCGCTTGCGCTGGACTCGGCTGGAAATCTCTACGTGGCGGATACATTCAATTCGCGCATTCTGCGCTTCCCCGCCCCGTTCGCATCCGGCACGAAAACGCTCGAAACCGCCGATCTTGTCATCGGCCAGGACGATTTCACCTCGATCGTTACCGACGCGACCGACCGTACGATGAAAGCGCCGATTTCGCTCGCCTTTACGAAGGATGGCGCCGACGTTTCCAAATCCGACAGCGGGTATCTTCTGGCTGCCGATGCCGGGCAGAACCGCGTTCTCCTGTTTCCCAAGCCGTTTTCGAACGGCATGAGCGCCACAAAAGTTAT
>CAZXCO010000395.1:0-1521 GCA_964639095.1 uncultured Solibacteraceae bacterium | reverse complement strand
CACCAACAGCTTCCATGGCAGCGCGTACGAGTACTTCGTGAATGAAGACCTGAACGCGGCCTATCCGTATTCGAACGACGGCAGCGGCAACAAGATTCGTACCCGGCAGCGCCGCAACGATTTCGGCGGCACGATCGGTGGTCCGATCTGGATTCCGAAAGTTTATAACGGCAAGAACAAGAGCTTCTTCTTCTTCAGCTTCGAAACCTTCCGCGAGAGTTCGGGTCTGCCTTTTAACGATACGCTGCCTGTCGACGCGTATCGCAACGGCGACTTCTCGGCCATCTCCCCCAACGGCGGAGCGAATTTCAATCCGAGCCTCGGCGTGCCTTCGGGGCCGATCGGCACCGATGCTCTGGGCCGGCCGATCTTCGCCAACGAAATCTACGATCCGGCCACCCGGGTAGGCAACTCGGCAACGCCGTTCACGAACAACATCATCCCGCTGTCACGCATCAGCCCGTTTGCACTGGCGGTGCAGAAGCTGCTGCCCGCGACGTCGAACGATCTGACCGAAAACTATGCCGGTTACAACCTCGGGCAGCGCGTAACGAAGCTGCCGTCGCTGAAGCTTGATCACACGATCAACGACAACAACAAGGTTTCGTTCTTCTGGTCGACCACCGGGACGGACAGCCAGTATTCGAGCCCGAACGGGAATGCCGACGGTCTGCCCGATCTGATCAGCATCGCGCGCGGCACGTTCATCCACTCGTTGACGGAGCGGCTGAACTATGACCACACCTTCTCGCCGACCCTGCTGATGCACATCGGTGTCGGGTATTCGCGGATCAGCTTCCTCGATACGGCTCCGTACACGAACAAAGGCGGAAACTTCGATTGCTCGACAATCGACGTCTCGGGCTGCTTCATCTCCTATAACTTCCCCACGATCGGTGGGACTACTGCATCCGGAAATTCCCTGCTGAACTCGACATTGGGCGGCATGCAGCAGATCGGCAACGCGCAGGCCCACACGGACACTCACACCGAGCGGCCGTCTTACAACGCGAACCTGACCTGGGTGCACGGCAACCACACCTACAAGCTGGGTGGCGAAGTCTGGTTCCAGGGCAACATCACGGCTCCGCCTTCAGGCGTGGTCATGACCTTCAACGGCAATACGAACTCTGGTGCGACGGCTCAGCCGTTCAATCCTCCCGGCGGACTGATTGGCGGACAGAAAATGGGCTTCCCGTACGCCAACTTCCTGCTGGGCGATTACGCCACCGCCAGCCAGAGTGCGCCGACGGATCTGCGCATGGGCAAATCCCAGTGGGGTCTGTTCGTGCAGGATTCGTGGAAGCTGACCCGCAAACTGACAGTGGACTACGGTCTCCGATGGGATTACGGCACATCGCCGCGTGAGCAGTATGGCCGTTCGGCCAGCCTCGGCATCAATACGCCGAATCCGGCCGTTGGCAATTACCCCGGCGCCGCAATCTTTGAAGCGACCTGCGGCTGCACCTTCGTTCACAACTACCCCTACGCTCTGGGCCCGCGCCTTGGAGTCGCGTATCA
>CAZXCO010000394.1:0-2935 GCA_964639095.1 uncultured Solibacteraceae bacterium | reverse complement strand
CACCCCACGATACCTTTTTTCCTTGTCCGCACATCCAACCGGCTCCGGTCATTCCCTCTCCAGCCGCCACCGAAAGACTTGGGGCATCGTTGGCCGGTCTTCAAGTGATCCCCGAGGTGCTGCGGTCCTATATGGGTGACCCGCGGAGAGCACTGGGAGGGGAACACTCTGGTTGTCGTAACGACGAATTTCATCGGCGGGCATCTCGGCATCGGGCCGAATCGCAGCGGCGTTCCGTACAGCGGCAAGCTTCGCCTCGTGGAGCGGTTCACTCGCGCGGACGATCGGATCATTCAACACACTGACGCCGTGGACGATAGCCGGAGCGCGGCGTGCGCGGAAGAAGAGCCAGCAAAAGAAAAGGGAGCGGCGCAATAACGGCGCGGTCCGCGGGCTTCGTTCAGGCTGCCGCAAGCGCCGCTTTCACCCTCGCGGCCGTAAACGGAACGGTGCGCAACCGGACGCCTGTGTCATCGAAGATGGCGTTTGCCAGGGCTGCCGCAACGGGTGCGCTGGCCGCCTCGCCCGCCCCGTAGGAAGGCTCTTCCGGCCTGTCGATCAGCCTCACCTCAACCGCCGGCGCTTCGGGGAAGCGCAGGATGGGATAACGCGCCCAATCCGTGCTCGTGACGCGCGACTTGTCGAAGGTGACTTCTTCGTGCAGCGTACGGCTCAGAGTTTGAACAATATTGCCCTCCACCTGATTTCGCAGGCCGTCGGGATTGACCACGAGGCCGCAGTCGTGGGTGCACACGATCCGCCGCACTGTGATCGCGCCGCTTGCTTTGTTGACAGCCACCGTCATGCCGATCGCCACGTAGTTCTCGGCCTGTTTGTAGCGCACGTAGGCGATGCCGCGGCCGACGAGGAGGCCGTTTTCCGCGGCGCGCGGGTTGGGCGAGGGGCGCGACTGCCAGTCCATCATGCCGGCAGCACGGTTGAGTACTTCGATGGCGCGCGCATCGGTGAGGCCGCGCAGACGGAACGCGACGGCATCCATGCCGGCGGCCGCCGCCAGTTCATCGGCGAAGCTCTCGACCGCGAACACGTTGGCGATCTTGCCTGGCGCGCGCAGATTCGAAAGCCGCAGCGGCGTGTCCTTCAGGTGATGCGAAACAACCCGGAGATTGGGTACGGCATACGGGGGATCGAGGTTCAGGGTCATCAGGCCCGCGCCCTGGCCATGGCTCTGCGCCATGCCGGCGGATTCGGGCCCCAGCAGCGCCCGGCTTCCCTGCGGGCCGTCCGGCACCCACATTTCGGTTTCCCAGGCAGAGATGGCGCCGCCCGCATCGATCGCGCCGCGCAGTTCGTGAAGCTGTGCCGGGCCTTTCGGGTCCCAGCCATGCTCGTCCTGCCGCATCCACTGGACCCGCACCGGCTGACCAGCAGCGCGCGACAGCAGGATGGCGTCTGCGGCAACGTCGTCCGCTCCGTTCGTGCCATAAGAGCCGGACCCGTCCATATACACGACGCGCAGGTTGGCTTCGGGAATCCCGAACACTTTAGCCAGATTGGCGCGTACTCCGTAGGGATTCTGGGTGGCGCTCCAGACGGTCGTGCCCGATGCCTTCACATCGGCGACCGCGCAGGAAGGCCCGAGCGATGCGTGGCTCTGATAAGGCCAGTAGTAGGTCGCGGAAAGGCGCTTCGCACCCGAAGCCAGCGCCGCCGCAGAATCGCCACGCGCGATTATGGTCTGCTCGCGCTGCAAAGGCGCCTGCCGGATGTAGCGGGCGAGATCTTCACTGCCCGGCAGTCCCTGCCAGTCGCTCCAGCTCGCCTTCAGTTCTCTTGCGGCGCGCACGGCCGCCCATTCGTCCTTCGCCACCACGCCCAGGAAGCTTTCCACCCGGATTACGCGAACGTCCGGGATGGCGCGAATCGAAGCTTCGTCAACCGAGAGCAGCTTTGCTCCCGCCGAGGGCGGCCGGACGATACGGCCGTGCAGCATGCCGGGCAGAGTGAAGTCCTGCAGCCAGGGATGCTTTGCCGTGCATTTCAGGGGCACGTCCGTGCGGAGAACGGGCTTGCCGACGATGCGGTAAGCCGCGGGCTTTTTCAGCGGAGCGTTCGGGTTCAGCTTCACCCCGAAACGCTTCTCGCCGATCAGCGAGGCAATTGTGACTCTTGCGCCGTCCGGATGGACGACTTCGCCTGCCGCTATCGTCAGCTCCGAAGCGGGGTGGTTGAGCGACTTTGCCGCCAGTCCGAGCAGCGCAAACCTCGCGGTAGCTGCCGCGCGCCGGATGTCCGCGGCGCCGCGTGGAATTCCCGAACTGCCGCCCGTTCCGCCGTGGTTCGGGGTCGTGGCGGTATCGCCCTCGATGACCGTGAAGCGTTCGACCGGAATGTCGAGCTCTTCGGCGGCCGTCTGGCGGAAAGCCGTGGCGAGCCCCGTGCCGACATCCACCTTGCTGGTGTAGATGGTGACCGATCCGTCTGCATGGACCGCGAGAAAGCTGTCCACTTCGGAAGGATCGAGAGAGCGGGAGCCCGCTCCCGCAGCCTGGGCGCTTGCAGTCCGGCCCGAAGCGAAACCGACGATGATCGCGCCTCCGGCCATCCGGAGGAGCCCGCGCCGCGACAGAGAAGTCAGACGTTCCATATTGTCGTCCTTCACGCTTTTGCGGCCCGCATGACCGCGCTCAGGATTCGGGTGTGGGTGCCGCAGCGGCAAAGATTGCCTGCGAGCGCCTCTTTGACCTGCTCCAGCGACGGGTGAGGCGTCTGGTTCAGAAGCGCCTTCGTCGAGAGAATCATGCCGTTGGTGCAGTAGCCGCACTGCGCGGCCTGCTCGGCGATGAACGCGGACTGCACGGGATCCGGCTTCTCCGGCGTCCCCAGCCCTTCGAGTGTTGTGATGGCGCGCCCCGCCATCTGCTTTACGGGCGCGGTGCAGGAGCGAGCCGGCTTGCCGTCCACAAGAACAGTG
>CAZXCO010000393.1:0-2271 GCA_964639095.1 uncultured Solibacteraceae bacterium | reverse complement strand
GCGGTCGTAATTCCAGCAGGACATCGTAAGGCGAAGCTTGGACATATCGTTTCCCGGCAGTTCTCAACTCACCCCTGTCATCGAACACACGAACGGCGCGGCATGTTGAAGCCAACCTCCAATGGTGCAGCCCCGTGCCTGCGCCAGGGATTTTTATGATACGTGGCCGAAGGCAGGCTTGCACAATACTTTCCTTGTCTGGAATGATCACCTCCAGCTATGAGTCGAAGCCTGTGAGCCACTCTCATGAAACCCGGGGTGTCACTTTTTTGCGCTGGCGCGCAACGCGAGAGACCGAAGCTCGGCCTGAAAGCGGTTCACCAGGGGCAGATTGTTGTCTTTGCGCCAGACGGCATTCAGCGCCGCTGTGGGCGCCTGACCACGCAGAGGCCGGTAAACAATGCCTTTCACCTGCAGATTACGCCCGAAGGACTCGGGCACCAGACCGACTCCCAGACGTCCGGCGACAAGACAGATCACCGTCTGGATCAGGCGCGTCGTGAGTGTATCGGCCGGAGTGAAGCCGGTCTTTTCACCGGCCGCGATCACGATTTCGTTGAATCCGGGCATCGCCAGCCGTCCTGGAAGAATAAACGTCTCCTTCGCCAGCGATTTCAGGTCCACATGGTCCATCGAGGCCGCTGCGTGCCGCTCCGGCAGAGCGACAATCAGCTTTTCCCGCGCGATCACGATGTGTTCGAGGTCGGGATCTCTGGGGATCGCGGCCATCATCGCGAAATCGATGGTTTCGTGCCGGAGCGCTTCCATCTGATCGGAAGGTTCCATTTCCTGAATTTCGATCGTCGCAGCCCGCGCGATCTGACGGAAACGCCGCAGCAGCTCAGGCAGCACGCTCCAGATCGCCGTGCTCCCGACCCCGATGGAGATGCTTCCGGCGTCGCCTCGTCCGACCTTGGCCGCATCCGCCGCGGCTCTAGCCGCCTGTTCCACGGCGACACGCGCCCGGTTCCGGAAAACCACTCCGGCCGGCGTCAGTTGCACCCGGCGATTGGTGCGTTCGAGCAGCTTCGCGCCCACCTCCTCCTCCAACTGGCGGATCTGGTGGCTCAGCGCCGGCTGCGCCACGCGCAGAAGGTTCGCGGCGCGGGTGAAGTGCAACTCCTCGGCCACCGCGAGGAAATATCGAAGATGGCGGATTTCCACGGCATCTGAATCATAACAGAAGCCGATCACTCCGAATACAAAATGCGCCTCTGCTTCTGAATGGAAAAAGCCGGAAGCGTCCCCGCCGCTTGTGTATCCGCTCCCGCGCTCGTTTCCGTTGATATCCTGCAAAGCGGAGCCGGTTGGTGAGCCCTGCAGTCGAATTCCGCAACGTTCATTACCGCATCGGCGGCCGCAGCATTCTCCGCGGCCTGACGCTCTCGATCGAGCCTGGCGAGACCCTGGTCCTTCTCGGCCGCAGCGGCTCCGGCAAAACCACGGCGCTCCGCCTCATCAACGGCATGCATCTGCCCACATCGGGCGAGGTGCTTGTCGAGGGCCGCATCACAGCCGAATGGGATCCGGTTCGCCTGCGGCGGGGCATCGGCTATGTCATTCAGGAAGGTGGTCTCTTTCCTCACTTCAGCATCGAAAGAAATATCGGCCTCGTCCCCTCGCTCGAAAACTGGTCCGAAGAACGGATCAACGAGCGAGTGGCCGCTCTGCTGCATTCCGTGAACCTGCGTCCCGAGGATTTCGCGCATCGCCTGCCGCGCGAACTTTCCGGGGGGCAGCGCCAGCGCGTCGGCGTCGCCCGCGCCCTCGCCGCCGATCCGGCCATTCTTCTCTTCGACGAGCCTTTCGGCGCCCTCGACCCCGTAACCCGCCTCGATCTGCAGCGTGAGTTCCTTCGCCTGCGGGCTGAACTCGGCAAGACCTCCGTCTTCGTCACGCACGACGTGCAGGAGGCAATGAAGCTGGCGACGCGCATTGCCTTGCTGCATGAAGGGAACCTCGCCTTCTTCGGACCCCCGTCCGGCTTCGAGGCCAGCCCCCATCCCGAGGCGCGCGCCTTTCTCGACGTCCTGCACGAGGCCCGGCGTGCTGAGTGATGTCCTGCAGGATCTGCTGGAGGAAGGTCTTCAACTCCTCGGGCAGCATCTCGTGCTCGTCTTCAGCGCGATGTTCATTGCCTCGGCTATCGCGATCCCGGCCGGGCTCCTCTTTGCTACCGCGCCGCAGGCCCGCCGCTGGGCGCTCGGCTTCGCCAGCATATGCCAGACGATCCCCAGTCTCGCGCTGTTCGGCTTTCTGATCCCCATCCCG
>CAZXCO010000392.1:0-4179 GCA_964639095.1 uncultured Solibacteraceae bacterium | reverse complement strand
CCTGCGCATCGCCGACGAAGCCGGCGCGCCTGCATGGAGCAGCGCGACAGGCGCTGCGATTTACAGAGACGCAGGCCGGTAAAAGGGCCCGGAAACGGAACAGGGATGTTTTTTCCTGTGTCAAACTCCAGAGTTTGCATTTTTCAGGGGCAACACGCCATTGCCGTGCCCGGGAAAGGCTTTCAGGAAGATATGAGTCAACCAGCAAATCTCGAGAGCCTGTTGCAGACGGTGAAGCCGACGGTGGAGCGGCACGAGCAGACGGAGATCCGTGTGATCGTGAGCCCGGTGCCGTATTCGAAGGTGGTGCGCGAAAGCTACGCGGAAGGCTGGCGCACGGCTGTGACGCGGTAAGGCCGGCTCAGGGGATTTCTGCAAGAGACGAAGGGGCAGGGTTAAAACCCTGCCTTTTTTTTCGGGCGTTCCTTATCTTTTTCCTGGTACTCTTCATTCCCACATTCCGGCCGGCAGTGGGACCATGCTTGCTACCATAAGGTCGTCAGGCCGGAGCCGCCGATGCAGGCGGTCACAAAATTGTCATACTTGTTTCCACTTCATCCGGCCCGCATGCCAGCAGTCTCACTCGTCTGATAATGCGCCCGTGCACTGCGTCTCGCCCATCGGGCGCCAGGTATCTTTCATCAGGAGGCAATCATAAATGCAGCGAACCATTCCGCCATTTCGCGCGGACCATGTCGGAAGTATGTTGCGGCCTGCGGCGCTCAAGGAAGCGCGCGCCGGGTTTGAGAGTGGCGCCATCAGCGCCGATCAATTGAAGGCAGTGGAAGATCAGGCGATTCTCGACCTGATCGCAAAGCAGGAAGGCGCCGGGTTGAAGGGCGTCACCGACGGCGAGTTCCGCCGCGAATTCTGGCACTTCGATTTTCTCGGGGGACTGGATGGAATCGAACTCTACCAGACCGCGCAGGGAATCAAATTCAAAGGCGCCGACACGAAGCCGAAATCACTCCGTGTGACCGGCAAGATCGGCTTTTCCGATCACCCGATGATCGATCATTTCAAGTATCTTCGCGACCACGTCCGGCAGACGGCGAAGATGACAATCCCCTCGCCCGGCGTTGCCCATTACCGCGGCGGGCGGGCAGGAGTGCCGGAATCGATTTATCCGGATATGGAGGAGTTCTACGAGGACCTGGGGCAGGCTTACCGGAAGGCCGTTCGCGCTTTCGCCGACGCCGGATGCCGTTATCTTCAGCTCGACGATACGCCTTTTACCTATCTGTGCGATCCCGACCAGCTCAAAATGCTCGTGGATCGCGGCGACGATCCGAATGAGCTGCCCCGCACCTATGCGGCCCTGATCAACACGGCGACCTCCGAAGCTCCTCCCGACATGCAGATCACCATGCACCTCTGCCGCGGAAATTTCAAATCTCTCTGGATCGGGCAGGGTGGATACGAGCCTGTCGCGGAACGGCTGTTCAACGACGTCAACGTGAACGGGTATTTCATGGAGTACGACACGGAACGGGCGGGGGGCTTCGAACCGCTGCGGTTCGTGCCAAAAAACAAGTCGGTGGTGCTGGGATTGATTACGTCGAAGACGGGTGTGCTCGAATCCAAAGACGACCTGAAGCGGCGGATCGATGAAGCCTCCCGCTATATCGACCCCGATCAGTTGTGTCTCAGCCCGCAGTGCGGATTCGCCAGTACGGAAGAGGGAAACATCCTGACGGAAGACGAACAGTGGGCGAAGGTGGCTTTGGTCGTCGAAACCGCGGCTGAAGTCTGGGGCTAAAGTTAGTCATTTTGTTACCATAGGTTTCGTCAGGTTCCGGGCTCCGTGCAATGGGCGGCTGCAAACCCCGCCAGGTCTGGAAGGAAGCAACGGTAGTGGCTTACCCCGTGTGCCGCGGATCCCCCGGAGCCTGGCTTTTGGTTGAACCGCGCCCTGGAGAGTCAAAGCCCCACCCCCATGTATCAGGTCATCGCGCGTAAATACCGGCCGCAGACGTTCGACGATCTGCTGAATCAGGAGCACATCATCACGACGCTCCGGAACGCGATCGCCCGGAACCGGATCGCGCACGGCTACATTTTTTCCGGGCAGCGCGGCACGGGAAAGACCACGACCGCGCGCATTGTTGCCCGCTGTCTCAATTGCGAGAAGGGTCCGACGGACAAGCCCTGCGGGGTGTGCGCAAGCTGCATCGAAGTTGCGGCGGGCGGTTCGGTGGACGTCATCGAGATCGACGCGGCATCCAATCGCGGCATCAACGAGATGCGCGAGCTGCGCGAGAACGTCCGCTATCAGCCGGCGCGCGACCGTTTCAAGATTTTCATCATCGACGAAGCGCACCAGATCACCAGCGAAGCCTTCAATGCGCTGTTGAAGACGATCGAGGAGCCGCCGGCATGGGCGGTGTTCATTCTTTGCACGACGGAGTCGCACAAGATTCCCGTAACGATCGCGTCGCGCTGCCAGCATTTCAGCTTTCGCTCGGTCGATTTTAACGATCTGATCGCCCGGATGCGGGAAATCTGCGCCGCTGAGGGTATTGAAGCCGACGACGAGGCGCTCGCGGTGATCGCACAGTCCGGCGAAGGGTCGGTGCGCGATTCGCTATCGGCTCTCGATCAGGCGATCGCCTGCTGCGGAAACAAGATCGACGCCGCGCAGGTGCGCGCGCTGCTGGGGGCCTTTTCACTGGACGCGATGGCGCAGGTGACCACGGCTTTGGCCAATGCCGACGGCGCGGCGGTGCTGGCTCTGGTGGAGGAACTGGAAAGCAGCGGCGGCAGCCCCCAGCATTTCTCGCGGGAACTGTCGCGGTATATCCGGAACCTGCTGGTCACGAAGATTGCGGGCTCCGATTCGCGTCTGGTGACGGCGAGTCCTTCCGAACGCGCCGAGATGGGGCGGATTGCCGCTGCGTTCAGCGAAGAGGACCTTACGCGTTATCTTCAGCTTTCGCTCGACCTGTTCCGCGATCTGCAGTTTTCTCTGCAGCCCCGGTTTCATCTGGAGATCGGGTTGTTGAAGATGGTTCAGGCGGGAAAGCTGGTTTCGATCGAGGAAGCGCTGGCCTCGGTCGGCGCGCCGCCGCAGCCAGCCACGGGTCCCGCGACACCGCCTGTCGCGCCAAGGGCGCCGGCGGCGACTGCCGCGCCTCTCAGAACCGGACCGTCTCCTTTCGAGGTAGACCGGCTGAAGAAGGCGGCCGCTCCCGCCGCCGCGCCTCCTTCTTCGCCCTCTCCTTCGTCTGCCGCTCAACCCGCGCCGCCGGCTGTTCCTTCGCCCGACGACGATTGGCGAGCGAAACTGCATGAAGCGATGATCGCGGCCGGATTGACGTTTTCCGCTGACGCCATCGCGCAGTCGGAAGCTGCGCTGGTCAACAACGAACTGGTGATCACCGCGCCGAAGCAGTTCAATCTGGATCTCGGCCGGGAAGAGGTGCAGAAGGCGCTGAAACACCTCGGTTTTCCCGGGCTTCGCTTCAAGGTAAACTTCGGGGAGGTCAAAAGCGCTCCCCCGGCGATGCAAAAGCCGGCGGCGAAAGATGATGAAGTCACGGAGCGCGCGCTCGCGCATCCGGAAGTACAGCGTTTTCGAGAATTGTTCGGCGGCGAAGTGCGCACCGTCCGCAACCTGAAGGAGCCCTGGAACGAATGAAGATGCCCGGAAACATGCAGGCCATGATGCAGCAGGCGCAGAAGATGCAGGAAAAGCTGCAGGCGGAGGTTGCCCAGATCCGCGTGGACGGGACTGCCGGCGGCGGCATGGTCTCGATCAAAATGGACGGCCACAAGAATGTGCTCAGCGTCAAGATCGATCCGGAAGTGGCCGGGGATGTCGAGATGCTGCAGGATCTGGTGCTCGCCGCTTCGAACGACGCCGCAAAAAAGGTGGACGAGGAATCTCAGAAGAAAATGGGCGGAATGCTCGGCGGTCTCGGTCTTCCGCCCGGACTGTTTTAAAGGATGCCCGATTTTGCGGAGCCGCTGGCACGGCTGATCAACGAATTCAAGCGGCTCCCCGGCATCGGCCAGAAGTCCGCGCAGCGGATCGCGTTCCACATCATGCGGTCCAGCCGCGACGATGCGAACCAGCTTGCGCAGACGATTCTCGACGTCAAGGACAGGCTCACCATCTGCTCGGTCTGCAATAACATCAGCGATGCGGAGTTGTGCCAGTATTGCCGTGATCCGCGGCGC
>CAZXCO010000391.1:0-2813 GCA_964639095.1 uncultured Solibacteraceae bacterium | reverse complement strand
TGTACTGCTTCTGATGCAGAATGAGGCGATCACGGGTGAGACGATTCACGTCGATTGTGGAGCACGGCTGGTCTAACGCTTTGCAATGACAAATTCCCACTTCTCGAAGGAATGCTGAACGCCTGCGGCGCCTGGGCCGAGCCCCGGCTCTTCGATCACGCCTTTGGTCTCCAGAGCGGGATCGGAATTGGATTGGGAAGGCGCATCGGAATGGATCGCGGCTTGTCCGTCCGGCAGGAGAGATAAGTCCCCGGAAGTCGTTAGCCTTGATCGGAAGTACCGCCGGCAGAATAACTCCGGGCTGAAACGATCGCGTACTCTGTAGCATGACCGCTCCCGTTTCAGTTAGCGTACAGTTTCTATCTGCTTTCCTCAGTCTCCGGGAACGTCACGTCTTTGGCGACAAACAATGTGAATTCCATTTTCCCCGATCCGGGCAGTTCCTGATACCGCACGGGACTCGCGGCGCCGCGCACCTGACTACTCCGCAGGGGGACGGTGACGTTACCTGCGTGCAGCGTCACATTTTTGAGAGCCACGCTCCCTGGAGAATCCGGCTCCTTTCCAGCACTGACTTGAGTCACGACTCCCGACGCCACGTCGCCGGTCTGCGCCAACTCTCTCCCCCTCTGAGTCAACGCCTCGGCCAGGACGAAGGTAACCGTTTGGCCCGCGACAACTGGTTGCGGGCCGAAACCATCCACCGCAATCAGCTTCACTGGAGTCCCCTCCCGTAGAGCCAGCGTGTTCGTGACCGACTGGCGAGGTGTGTGGCTCGTGACTTTTTTCAGCAAAAACTCCTGGCCCAGGTTGAGGGCGATGAGCCCGCCGAAATGGAACATCAGGGCCCTTCCGAGCAGGGTGTATTGTGTCCGGGAACCCGGGTAATAAAGGTCTGAAAGTTCGGCGGCGGCGATCGTTCCCAGGAAGCTGGCATAAGGTGGCTGCCATCTCCCATCATCTCCTTTGGCCCGAAATGCAGACTTGATGGCATACCATGCACGCTGCTTCCTCGTTCCTCTCCCGCTATAGAAGTAGCGCGGATCCTGATGGAGCGCCGACGCCGCCACAACGGACGTGCTCATAAGACTGGTGGCGGCGGTTCCCCAGGCCGCTGCAAAACGCTTGGCGTAGGCTTCGCTACCCTGGCCGAATTGCCAGTAGCTGTTCCTGGCTTGCTGAATCCCGGCTGTAATCCCCACGGAAGCGATTGTGGCCGGGTCAATCAGCGTCTTGAAGCTCAGCGTGAATTTCTGCTGAGGCGATAACGGCGCGGTGTGCTTGTCATAAGCCACAAAATAGTTCGGAAGGATTCCCCCCACGCGCTGCTGCGTCGCACGCTTCACTTGTTCTTCCGCCAGTTCTTTTGGTGAAAGTCCGACAGTCACGCTCGTCGTGGTCGGAGCCAACTGCATCACGACCAGCAATGGTTTTATTTCCGGGGCCGACGCAGCCACACTCTTGTAGGTCCAATCCGACATACCACTGGCGGAAATCTTCAACTCGTAACCAGCGGATCTGGGGAAGGAAATGTGAAACGCGCCCTCGATGTCCGTCACCGTCGTACGCGAATCGCCACCACCTTCGACGACGACGACGGCGCCCAAAATCGGTGCACCGGATGGATCGGTCACCTTACCCTGAATCGAATCGACCTCCTGCGCCGACGCGCCCTGCACGAGGAATAGAAGCGTCAGAATCAGGAGCCAGAAGGCTGCCCTGACGCGGCGTGCAGTAAGGCGCGAAGCGACTGTTCCAGGAATCGATTGCATGTCACCTCCTGCTCCCGACCCGGTTTCGACTCAGCGAACGCAAGGCGGAGAGTTGAAGCAACCGCAGGTGACGTACCATCATGAAACCGGGTAATCGCAGCCTTTTCAGCCTTCTGTCATTCGCGCCTGGGACGCACGAGTCATCCCGTCGACACCTCGCCAGATTTTCGGGCGTTTGCCGAGCATGTCGGCAGGGAGGCTGAGCTATCTATTCGGGGCGCGACCGCGAACAGAACAAACCTTGACTGCAGGCGCCCGGCACCAGAGCGGTTCCCCGAGCTGCCCGGCCACCCGGCCCTCGCTCCGGCGCCGGAAAGCCCGCGCGGCAGTGGATCCGTCTATATCGGTTACGCGCAAATGGCTCTCGAAGGTAATCGAGAAAGCGCCCCCGGAATGCCGATTTTCATCCCGCCATCGCTCGTCAAAGCGTCACGACAGGTGCATCCTGCGCCGTACAGGTGGCTGGCCTGCCGAAGTTGACGCATCTCACCATGGGGCGCCGCAAGACCCGCTAACACGGGGGCGAATGAGAGATGCATATGCCATCCGAACTCAACACAGACACGATCGCGGACGCTATGGCGCTGCGATTGGCAGATCGTGCAGTACTCATGCCTCGACTGCTGACGCTCGACTAGGCAGCGCTTTATCTGGGGCTCACGAAAGATGCTCTTAAAGCCAAGGTTCGCCTGGGCCGCGTTCCGACAGTCGATCTTGATAAGAAGCTTCGATTCGACCAGCAAGACCTCGATCAACTGATCGGCAGGGCTCACCCTATCAAAGGAACGGCTGGTGGTGGTGGTGTGATTACTCCGCCGGCGGTGTCCGACGAAGAGAGTCCTGCGAAACAAAGGAATCGCGAGGAAGCTTTGTGTCCTTCCGGCAAAGGTGCGTGACTTCGCCTGATTCGGATCGATAAGGTCGGTCTTATCGCTCATTTCGGGCAGGGAGAGGACCGTGACAGTAGCCGAATCTGAAGTTCCAACGCCGATGAAGAAGGTTTACCGGCGACTGGCGCGCTGGCGCAGCCGTCGCTCAGGG
>CAZXCO010000390.1:0-2390 GCA_964639095.1 uncultured Solibacteraceae bacterium | reverse complement strand
AGAAGTACGGGCAGGCAGCACTGCGCGTCAGATCGGATGCGCGCACTTGTTGCAGCACAGCAGCCGCGCTCGACGGGTGCTGTGATCCAATCACCTCGAATCTCTATGAAGCCGCGCAAACAGACGATTTGCCGCAGGAAGCGGTTCTCGGATCACTCGGCTGCGGCAATCCGACGGCGCTGGCTCAACTGAATCCCGGCGAAACGGTGCTGGATCTGGGCTCGGGGGGCGGGATCGATGTTTTGCTCTCTGCGCGCCGGGTTGGTCCGGCCGGCAAGGCTTACGGCCTCGACATGACCGAAGAGATGCTGGCGCTTGCACGTGAGAACCAACTCAAAGCCGGCGTTGAGAACGTGGAGTTTCTGAAAGGCGAGATCGAACATATTCCGCTACCGGACAATTCGGTGGACGTGATTATCAGCAATTGCGTGATTAACCTGTCCGGCGACAAGGATCAGGTTTTGCGCGAAGCCTTTCGCGTTCTGAAACCCGGTGGACGGTTCGCGGTATCGGATGTCGTCACGCGCGGCGAGATTCCCGCTGAGATACGGAAGAACATCCTGCTTTGGGTTGGCTGTGTCGCGGGGGCTCTGGAACAGTATGAATACGTCGCAAAACTCGCCCGAGCCGGATTCGACAGCATCGATATCGAACCCACCCGCATTTACAACATCGAGGACGCGCGCACATTCCTGACCGGCCAGGGGGTCAATGTCGATGCGATCGCACCCCACGTCGAAGACAAATTCATGAGCGCGTTTATCCGGGCTACGAAGCCCGCGAAGTGCTGTACTCCGGGTTGTTGCTCTTAGGCCATTCGAGGAGGGCGCAAGGTGACACCGCGAAATTTTAATGTGCTGTTCCTCTGCACCGGGAATTCGGCTCGGTCAATTATGGCCGAGGCGATCATGAACAAGAAGGGGTTCCCCAACTTTACTGCTTACAGCGCCGGCAGCCATCCTACGGGTCAGGTAAACCCCGAAGCCATAAAGCAGCTTGAGATTTGCGGAGTGCCCACCGCACATCTGCGCAGCAAAAGCTGGGACGAATTCGCTGAACCGGGCGCTCCGGAAATGCACTTTGTATTTACGGTTTGCGATAGCGCGGCAGCGGAAGTATGCCCGGTCTGGCCTGGTCATCCCTATATTGCCAAATGGAGCGTGCCGGATCCGGCCAGTGTCAAAGGCACACCGGAGCAGGTCACACGCGCATTTTTCGAGGCTTTCACGATCCTTGACAGGCGTATTACTTTGTTTCTCTGTCTGCCGCTTGAGGCGCACGAGCGGGAACTCATACAGCGTGAAATCGATCGCATAGGGCGGAGTTGAACATGGTTCTGCGGCGTCTTGTCGCTGAACTGGCCGGAACTGCTTTCCTGCTTGCGGCTGTGGTTGGTTCCGGAATCATGGGCGAACGCCTGAGTGGCGGGAATATCGCAATCGCGTTGCTCGCGAACACGCTGGCAACCGGAGCCGCTCTGGTGGCGCTCATCCTTACATTCGGGCCGATTTCCGGGGCGCACTTTAATCCGGCTGTCACCGTTTGCGACGCAATTCTCCGGGGCATCCCGTGGAATTTGGTTCCGGGCTACATTGCGGCGCAGATAGTTGGCGCGTTTGCAGGGGTTGCCTCTGCGCACGCGATGTTCGGTTTGGACGTTATTCAAGTCTCGCAGCACATTCGCTCCGGGCCATCGCAGCTCTTCAGTGAGTTCGTCGCGACCTTCGGGTTACTTGCGGTCATCTGGGGCGTGGTCCGCTCGCGGTCGTCGGCTGTTCCGTTTGCAGTGGGTGCATACATCACGGGAGCTTACTGGTTTACAGCTTCCACTTCCTTCGCCAACCCGGCCGTCACACTGGCGCGGTCATTCACGAACACGTTTGCGGGGATTCGCCCTCAAGATGCTCCGGGTTTTATCGTCGTTCAATTTCTTGGCGCGGTCGCGGCAACAGTACTGTTTCAATGGCTGAGTCCTGGAATCCCTGATTCCGCTCCGGAAGTCGTGGTGCCGCATATCTCCGAGGAACCTGAAGCGGTTCGGAATTGATTGGGAGCTGACATGCGGATACGAATCATCGATGGAAGCGACGCGGGTATCAGCGCCGCACTTGCCGCGCGTGATCTCAATCCGAATGCCGGGATCAGCGTCTTCCTCGCTGACGATTTCCCGAACTTCAGTACCTGCGGTCTTCCATTCTTCGGGAGGGGCGAGGCGCCCGAATGGCAGCGTCTGGCGCATCGGACTGAGTTTGGACTTTATCCCTCCAGCGGATATTCGCGGGGAACCAGTTTTTCGACTCCGCAGGTGGCCGGGGGCGCTATTTCACGATATGCCGGTGGACGGGCTGAGCGATCTGGACTTGAGCTGCACGCCTCCGCTCGGCAGTCCA
>CAZXCO010000389.1:0-5086 GCA_964639095.1 uncultured Solibacteraceae bacterium | reverse complement strand
CTACCTTATGCTCCGGCAGAGACGCGCGCAAGACGGCATTCTTAACGGGAAGTGTGACGGCGGCGAGAGTTCCGCTCAGATCCATATCCGCCGGCGCGCCCGGCAGCGGCAGACGCGCCGCGATGCGGCGGGCCGAAAGATCCACACGAAGCAGAGCGGGCGGGTCGTCCGCCAGAATCAGCGCAGCTTTGGCTCCAGGCAACAGCCGCGCGACGATGGGCTTGCCGGGTACGGCGATCCGGCCGGCGGCCTGGAGCCGTGCGACATCGATTTCGATGATCGCCCGCGCATCACGGCAAACGGCAAACACGCGCCGCGGCTCAGACTGGAACAATTGATCGACGGCGCAGTGAAGCGGAATCGCGGCCACACGCCGGAATGAGGCGAGATCCGCGACGGCGATCTCCTTCTCACCTCCGCTCGCAACGAAAAGCCAGCCTTGATACCGGGGCCCCCGTTTGCGGCTGCAGGCGGAGAGCAGAATCGCGCCAGCGAGCACCGATCTTCGCGACAGTCCCGCGCCGGCCACCCGGCTACCAGCCATGCCGCTCTTCTTTCCACGGATCGCCGTGCATGTGATAGCCGTTACTCTCCCAGAAGCCTGCCCGGTCGCGCTCGAGGAATTCGATGGATTCGATCCACTTCGTGCTCTTCCATGCGTAAAGCCGGGGTACGATCAGACGCGCCGGTCCGCCATGGTCGAGGCTGATCGGCTCGCCATCGTGCGCGATCGCAACGAGCGCATCTTCGGCAAGAAAGTCCGCCAGCGGAAGGTTCGTGGTGAAGCCGCGATCATACCCATGCGCAAGGACGAAAGCGGCTTCGGGAAGAGCGCCGCCCGCGCGGGTGACCAGGTCGCGGGTCGAAACTCCCTCCCAGACGTTGCCGAGGCGGCTCCAGCGGGTGACGCAGTGGAAATCCGCGAAAACGCGCACCCGCGGCAGGGCGTTGAACTCGCTCCAGGTCCACTCGACGGGTTGCGCCACGAGGCCGCGCATCTTCAGCTTCCACTGAGTCAGATCGATCCGGGGCGGTCCGCTGGCGTCGAGAACCGGCCACTTCTTTGTGCGCGACTGGCCTGGAGGAATTCGCCGCGGCCGCCAGGTATCGGGGCTGATGATCACGCCCGGCGGCGCATCCGCCGGCGATGCGATCCGGTCGGGCTGTTCTTTACTCTTATCCATCCAGAAGCTCAAGTCTTTACTATCCATCGCGAACGCAGAAGGCAGATCATCGCCTGCCATCGATTATCCGACGCCATGGCGGCTCGGCTGCGGGCTCGGCGCCGTTATGCTTTTTTGTATCCGCAAGCCCCGAACAAACGATTGGTGTTCAAATACTTCGGGTGTACCATATTAGGCATTCCAAGCGACGGAACGGATGGCTTCGAGAAATACAAATTCTGGAAGATCAATTGCTGAAAGCGTTGCCGGGAGGAAGCAGTGTCCAAGGCATTGGTTTACTGGTGCGCGCTGTTGAGCGGCCTTCTTCTGCAGTCGGGCCGCATCTACTCACAGACGTTGATGCACGGGACTGCGTTCGGAGGTACAGTTCAGTTGATCGGCAACGATTCCGCTGTTCTGGATTCACCGGAGCAGAAGAAAGATCTTCCCTGCACTGTCACACCGGTGAAGCCGGTAATGGGCTTCGACCTCCGCTTTCATTCCGGGTATGAGATCGCCGTGCCTCTGCGCGAGCTGGCAGGCGACGGAAACACGCTGACGATTATTTTCCGCGTGACATCGGCGGCCGATAAAGACAGCCCGTATTACTTCTCGCAAAAGTACTCGGTTCCCGATATCGACGACGATGCGAAAGGCGACGCTTACCTCGAAGGCGGCTTCGATATCGGCGAGGGCGATTATCACGTGGACTGGTTGATGCGCGACCGCATCGAGCGCGTGTGTTCTTCGAACTGGGACGTGACGGCTGCGCTCTCCTCCCGGGACCAGGACATGAAACTCTCGATCCCGCGGAATGCCGTCGAGGCCTCCGATCAGGAGTTTTTCCGGGAAGAGCCTCCCGTTGCCCGTTTGAAGCCGGAAAGCACCTTCAAGGTGAAGGTTCTGATCAACTTCGCGCCGCAGCGCGGGGCCGCATCGAGCATGCAGCCCGTCGATACGAGCGCGCTCGTTTCGATCCTGCGCAATATCGCCCGCGACCCGCGAATTTCGAAGTTCTCGATCGTCGCCTTCAACATGAATGAGCAGAGGGTGCTCTACAGGGATAAGGACTCCGACCAGATCAACTTCCCCGACCTCGGGAGGGCTCTCTCGTCGCTGAAGCTCGGCATGGTCGATTACAAACAGTTGACCGATCCGCACAGCGGCAGCGATTTTCTGGCGAAATTGATCCGCACCGAATTCGGCAATACCACGGCGGACGCAGTGATCTTTGCGGGCCCCAAATTCAATCTGGACGACAATGTGGTCCCCGACGAATTGAAGGACGTGACGAGCGTTCCCTTCCCTTTATTTTATATGAATTACAACCTGACGCCGCAGCAGAATCCGTGGCGGGACCCCATCGGGACTCTCGTGAAACGCCTGAGGGGATATGAATATACGATTACGAGGCCCCGCGACCTGTGGAATTCCTGGTCTGATATCATGTCACGTATCGCAAAGTTGAAACTGGTTGAGACAGTCGCAACGTCTTCACAATAGACATGAAACAAAGCTTCGGTGGCATGGTGTTCCCGGTTCTGGCGTTCTTGTTCCTGAGCGGGACATTCAACCATGCAGAAGCGCAGCGTTTCTCCGATCGCGACGTTCTGGCGCCTGCCTACCCGACGCCCGAAGCCGTTGTCGACCGGATGCTGACCATCGCCCAGGTGCATCCCGGTGAAATGGTTTATGACCTGGGTTGCGGAGATGGGCGCATCGTCATCCGGGCGGCGCAGAAATTCAAGGCGCGCGCTGTCGGCATCGAGATCCGGCGAGAAATCTACGAACGGACCCTGGCGAGAGTGGCCTCGCTCGGTTTGAGCGACCAGGTCAAGATCGTGCAGGGCAATGCTCTCCGATACGATCTGAGCCCGGCCGACGTAGTGACCTTATATCTTCTGACCAGCTCCAACGAACGTCTGAAGCCCATCCTGGAAAAAGATCTGAAGCCGACTGCCCGGGTCGTATCGCACGATTTCGAAATACGCGGGTGGAAGCCGGCCGCCGTCGACAAAATGCTGGTCGAAGGACGGCCGCACATGATTTATCTTTACCGGGTCAACGCCCGGTAAATTCTCCTCAATTTTTCGAAGTTTTCTCCGGGCAGGCCGGAGAGCCCGCCCGGAGTTGCGCAGCCTCTGGCCGGCCGCCGCGGCGTGAGGTTATTTCGCGAAGCGCTTCTCGACTTCCTTCCAGTTCACGACATTCCACCACGCCGTCATATAATCCGGCCGGCGATTCTGATACTTCAGGTAGTAAGCATGCTCCCAGACATCGAGCCCCATCACCGGATCGAGCCCTTCCATCAGCGGGCTGTCCTGGTTTGCCGTTGAAATGATCTCCAGTTTGTCGCCCTTCTTCAGCAGCCATGCCCAGCCGGAGCCGAACCGCGCGCCGCCGGCAGCGTTGAACTTTTCCTTGAACTGAGCGAAGCTGCCGAAGCTGCTCCTGATGGCATCGGCCAGAGCGCCGCTGGGTTCCGACGGGCCGCCAGGAGCCGCCATGATCGTCCAGAACATGGAATGATTCACGTGGCCTCCGCCGTTATTCCGCACAGCCGTCCTGATGTTCTCGGGCACGATGGCGCAGTTATTGGCCAGCAGTTCCTCGAGCGATTTGTTCGCAAGATCGGGCGCCGACTCGATCGCTTTGTTCAGATTCGTTACATACGCCTGATGGTGCTTTCCATGATGGATTTCCATGGTCATCTTGTCGATATGGGGCTCCAGTGCATCGGGAGCATAGGGCAGCGGTGGAAGTGTGAAAGCCATGTTTTCTCCTTGAAAGTATTTGTATGTGTAACGTCTTGATGCTATCCTGTTCGGCCGGACGGCGCAAAAAACTCAGCTCTTTGCGCGTTCGAAAGCGTCCGCAAGGCGGAACATTTTTTCCTCCTGGAAATGATTGCAGAGAATCTGCAATCCCACCGGCAGGCCTTCCGCCGTCGTTCCGCAGGGCACGCTCATGCAGGGTATTCCGGCCAGACTTCCGGTAATCGTGTAGATATCGGAGAGGTACATTTCCATGGGGTCGTTCACCTTTTCGCCCAGACGAAACGCAGGGAAGGGCGAAACAGGCGCGACGATCGCGTCCACGGACTGGAATGCCGCAGTAAAATCGCGCGTAATCAGCGCGCGAACCTTCTGCGCCTTCAGATAATATGCGTCGTAATACCCATGGCTGAGCACGTATGTTCCGAGCATGATGCGCCGCTTCACTTCCGCGCCGAAACCTTCTCCGCGGGTATTGCGGTACATCCCGGTCAGCGTGCCCGATTCGGAGGAACGGAAACCATAGCGCACTCCGTCGAAGCGCGCGAGATTCGCGCTCGCCTCCGCCGTGCAAATGATGTAATACGTATCGACCGCGTAGTCGGTGTTGGGCAGGCTGATTTCGCGCACATCGCATCCCTGTGTGCGCAGGTCGCCGATGGCCCTGTGAATCAGATCCGCCGTCTCGCCGGTCGCGTGTTTCATGTACTCCACGGGGACGCCCAGCTTCATGCCGCGCACGTTGCCGTCGAGAGCGGCCGCATAATCCGGCACAGGCGTTTCGGCGGAAGTGGAATCGAGGGGATCGCGCCCGGCGATCACCTGCAGCACCGTGGCCGCATCCCGCACGTTGCGCGCAAACGGGCCGATGTGGTCGAGCGAACTGGCAAACGCCACCAGTCCGTAGCGGGAAACGCGCCCATAGGTCGGGGTTACGCCCACGACGCCGCAGAATGACGCCGGCTGGCGAATAGAACCGCCGGTATCGGAGCCGAGCGAAACAACGGCCGTGTTCTGTGCGACCGCCGCTGCCGATCCGCCGCTCGATCCCCCCGGCACGCGGTCGGGCGCTGCCGGATTGCGCACCGGACCAAAAGCGCTGTTCTCGTTCGATGAGCCCATCGCGAACTCATCGCAATTCGTCTTGCC